>JAYVQK010000260.1:0-4500 GCA_043757005.1 Verrucomicrobiaceae bacterium | reverse complement strand
TCTTCGATAGTGTGAACACGCCCTAGAGTCAAATCTCGCCCGTTTCGGTGTTCGAGCCGGCGGCTCCGTTGCCGGAAGACTCGGAAACCAGTGGCGTGTGGCGTTGGGGAGGCCGTTGATGGTGATGCTGCTTTTTGTAGGCGTGGCTGTGATTTGCCAGCGGGTTTGCCCGGTGGGATCATTGGTCATTTCGATGATGTAGTTTTTGTTGCCGCGCTTGATGGGGCTCCAGTGGAGGTCTATTTCGCCGTTGGCGTCGCATTGGGTGGCTTTGAGGGTCTTCCACTTTGGGCATCGGGCCGACGATTTCCATGCCGGCGCTTTGCGTTTTGGTGGCGGGGGGAGAGGAGGGTGTTGCTGGTTAGCTCCAAGTGGGCGGCGTTGTTTTGCTTTCAACCATCAACCCTACCGCCCCCTAGCCCCAGATTTCTTACAATGGCTGCTGTCGAGGGGGCTTTGTTGAGGGTGTAGAAGTGTAGGCCGGGGGCTCCGCCTTTTAGCAGGGCTTCGCATTGTTGGGTGGCGTATTCGATGCCGTATTCTACGACGCTGGCTTCGTCTTCGCCGCGATCATCAAGGCCGCGCACGAAGGCGGCGGGGAGCTGGGAGCCGCACATTTCTACGATCTTGCGGGTCTGTTTTGCGGAGAGCACGGGGAAGATGCCGGGGACGATGGGGACGGTGACGCGGAGTTGCTTCTCCATGTGCTCCACGAAGCGGAAGTAGTCTTCATTATCGAAGAATAACTGGGTGACGACGAAGTCTGCGCCGGCCTGCACTTTCTCGCGCAAGTGGCCCCAATCCACTACGCGCCCTGCGGTCTGTGCGATGTGGCCCTCGGGGAAACCTGCGGTGCCGATGCAAAAGCCGCCCAGCTCGCGGATGTAGGCGACGAGTTCGCTGGAATAGGTGAAGCCGCCCGCTGTGGCCTGCCACGGGCCGGTGCCTCCGGGGGGGTCGCCGCGCAGGGCGAGCACGTTGCGAATGCCGCGTGTGCGGGCATCGGCGAGGACGGCGCCGAGTTCTTCTTTCGTGGAATTGACGCACGTGAGGTGCATCATCGCGGTGAGTCCGTGCTCGACTTGGATGCGCTCGACGATGTCGAGGGTCTTATCTCGCGTGCTGCCGCCTGCGCCGTAGGTGACGGAGCAATAGTCGGGCTTTAGCGCCATGAGCGCGGGCATTGTTTTTTCTAAAAGCGCACGGTCGCCTTCCTCCGTCTTGGGTGGGAAAAATTCAAACGAGAGTGCAGGCCGGGCCGCAGCGCGGCAGGCAGTGTGGATATCGCGAATCAATTGGATCATGCGGGCGATACGAGTAGGAAATGCGCGCGCCGCTGGCAACCTTCTCGTGAAGACGGTTCGCTACGCCTCCAGCCGGTAGCCGTGACCGTGGACGGTGAGGAGGTGCTTGGGCTCGCTGGGTTCGTCTTCGATTTTTTGGCGGAGCTTTACCACGAGTTGATCGAGCGTGCGCGTGGTGCCGTAGTATTCGATGCCCCAGACTTCGTTGAGGATTTGATCGCGTGTCACGGCATTGCCGCGCTCGCGGTGGAGTAGGGCGAGGACTTTGAGTTCGCGCGGTGTGAGCTCAAATTTTTCTTTTCCACGCACTCCGCGCAGTGCCCGCGAGTCCACGCGCACTTTGCCAAAATGAATCTCCGCAGGCATCTCCGTCGCCGCCTCGGTGCCGAAGTCCGCGCGCCGCAGTAGTGCTTGGATGCGGGCGAGCAGCTCGCGGAGGCTAAAGGGTTTTGTGACGTAATCATCCGCGCCGAGTTCGAGGCCCACGACTTTATCTACCTCCTGGCTTTTCGCACTGAGCATGAGCACGGGCACGCGGCTTTTGCTGGCGCGGATGTCGCGGCAGAGATCGTAGCCGCTGCGACCGGGGAGCATGATGTCGAGCACGACGAGGTCGGGCTTGCGCTGTTTGAAAAGCGACATCGCCTCGCTGCCCGCGCAGCAGTCGGTGACTTCATAGCCCTCGCCGCGCAGAGCGTCGCAAAGGCCAAGGCGGATGTGGGCGTCGTCTTCGACGATGAGGATGTGTTTCTTCATACGTGTAAATCGGCGGCAGTCGCGAGTGGCAGGCGCAACGTGAATCGGCTACCTCCGCCCTCCCGCCGCTCAAACAAAAGCGTCCCGCCGTGCTCCGTCGCCACGCGCTGCGCCAGCGTGAGGCCGAGGCCGCTGCCTTGGATGCCGCTGCTGAGGGAATCGTGCGCGCGGTAAAAAGCCTCGAAAATCTTGCGCTCCTCGCCGGGCGGGACGCCCATGCCGCGATCCAGCACGCTCACGCAGATGGCGTCTTTTTCCAGCCAAGTGTGCAGCTCTATTTCTTTGCGCTCGGTGGAGTATTTCTCGGCGTTCGAGAGCAAATTCACGAGCACTTGTGCGATGGCGTCTTCATCGCCGAGCAGCGGGTAGGGCGCTGGCGCGGCTTCCCACCGGGTGGTAAAGCCCGCGCCGCCGAGATGGATTTCCTGCCCCTCCCAGATGCGTGCGAGGGTCTCGTGCAGATCGAACGGCTTCTTTTCAAAGCGCCGCTGCTTGCGCTCGGACTTGGCGAAATCGAGCACGTTATTAATGAGCCGAGTGAGGCGCTCGGCCTCCACGGTGATGATGCGGAGATACTGCCCCTGCTTTTCCGCAGGCTGCGGGCGGTCGTGCATCAGCTCGGCAAACATCCGTATGCTCGTGAGCGGCGTTTTTAGCTCGTGCGAGACGTTCGAGACGAAGTCCGTCTTTTGCTGTGCCAGCGCGAGTTGCCCCCGCGCATCCGCCACCACGAGCCAGCCGCCGAGCGCGATGAGCGCGACGGCTCCGAAGATGGCAAAACTGATGAGCCGCCGCAGCCCGCGCGCCGTATCCGCGAGCGCCGTGGGGCTGGCGAGGGTGAGCGTGGCCTCCCAATGCGGCAGCACTTCGCCGATCTCACTGGCGACGAATGGATGCTTCCAATCGCGCACATTTTCGCCGCCCTGCTGCGCGGCCATCGGATGCGCTTTATCATCCAGCAGCGCGAGGATGAAAGGCGGGCGCGAACCCCCGCTCTCGGCGTGTGCTTGCTCGGCGAAGATCGCAGGCCACAGCGCGCGCAGCTCCGCCGCCTCCACGAGACAACCAAAGACCATCTCGGGAGCCTCCGGCGGGCGCAGCCAAAAGATGAGGTCTAACTTGTCCTCCACAAAACGCGACACCATCCCCTCCTCGCTCCCCTGCGTGAGCACCCGGAAGTCCGCCATCGCTGGGATCACCGTGGACCAATTCGTAGTCGGCGAAGCTGGCGCTTGCTGCTGTGGCTCGACTTGGCGGTTGATGAGCGCGTTGGCGTTCGCATCGTTTTCCGCCGCCACCTTGCGTTCGCTCTTCGTTTTTTCAAAAGGAGCATCCATCGTCTTTTCCAGCATCGGCTCCAGCGCACTCACTGCCGAGTCCATCGCCGTCTTGCTGCGCGCGAGAGAAAAATCCGTCTCCTCCTTCCCCCTCGCCGCCGCCGGAGCCAGCGCAGTCTTCGCGCCCTTTGCGTCCTTCGTAGTCACCTCCCGCATCGCCCCCGCAGGAGCAGCCGCCGCCGCAACGGGCATCGGCGGGGGCGACGCTGGATTAGGAAGTTTCAGCGCACTCGCCGCCTTCGTCGCAGGCTTTGGAACCACCCCCGTGAGCTTCGCTTTCTCCGGCGCATCCGCTGCCTGCACCTCGCTTTTATCTGCGCGCAGCATATCACTCGCCGTCGCGGCCACGCCCAAAGACTGGTTCTTGCTCGCGTCCTTATCCGCCAGCGAGGCCACCCGCTCATTCTCCTGCGAATTGCCCGCGAAACTCAGCGACACATTCCCCGTCTTCGCGCGGCCCTGATACGCCACTCCCTTTTGCAAAACCTCCGGCGCGACAAAATACACCTGCGACGCCTCCGTGCCCGTGAGGAAGGAACTATTCGCCACGAGAAACCGCCGCCGCTCCGCATTACTCGCTGCTCCCCCGCTCGTCGGCGAAAGCATCCGCCCATCCTCGCCCAGCACAAATCCCACCGCCTTGCGCGGCCACGCATCCGCTAGCGTATTGGCAAAATCGCGAGCCAGCGCCGCCGCGTCGCCCTTTGCTAAGAGCCGGTGCACCGCATCCCCAAAGCCCCGGCGCTCACTCTCCACCGTCTCCCGCACCGCCGCCGCCAGCGCCTCCGTCTCCTTTTGATAAAGCTCTGCCGTGCGCCGCTCGAAAACAATCTGCTGCTCCTCCGCACTCCGCAGCGCCAGCCACCCGAGCGCAATCGCGGGCAGCAAAACAGCAAACAGAAATATCCAAACGCTCTTCCTCATAGCTTCACCCCCACTCTATGCCCCAAGCCCCCGCGCCGTGTCAGCCTCCCGTGTGTTATTTGTAAAAGAATTGTCTCACGCGGAATGAACCGCCGCAGCGGTTCATGTCAAAGCCTCACGTTGCACTGCTCGGCGGTGGCGGCGTAAATGCGGCCATGCACCGCGCTCTACTCCTCGCC
>JAYVQK010000259.1:0-4518 GCA_043757005.1 Verrucomicrobiaceae bacterium | reverse complement strand
CCGGGGCGTGCTGAGCCTACTCGATGGAGACGGCCAAGTTGTCGCAAAACGAAGCGGCGCAATCTCCGCCAAACTCAGAGACCGAGGTTTGCCAGAGTTGAGTCCAGCAGATGGTCGCTGCCTGCTTCTTCCAAAGCGGAATATAGAGACGTGGCTTTATTGGTTGCGCGGCCAACGAGCGGACTCCGCCGTTAAAGTGAACGAGACCACTAATTATAAGGAAACGGCTCCCGCAGGCGCATCAGGTCGCATTGTAAATGAAGACTGTCGCCCGGCGGGTGCCTACTTACATTCTCTCGATCACACGAAACTTCCGACTGATTGCCCGCGCATGCTGAAACAGGGATTAAAAGACCTTCGGGCCTTTTTGAATGCTATGAGGTAGGGCAGTCGTAGTTGTAGCTCCTTAGAAAGAAGTTGCGGGAAGACGAGCCAAGCACTCCTGCTCACTCGTATGCTCATATAGGATTTCCGAGAGCGCCCTCTATTCGATGTGTGTGATTGCCTACGCGAGGGTGAGCAGCAGCAGCGTCACCGCTGGGCTTTCTCCGGCGGCGTTGAGGGCGGTTACTTCTATGCGTAGCGGGGTGGCGGGGGGGAGGGCGGTGAAGTTTGCGTCGCTATCTTGCACGAGTTGCTCTTGGAGTTTCGCGTTGGTCGTGGCGTTAAAGACAGTGGCTCGGTAGCTGTCGGCGCGGCGGGCGTCGTCCCAATCAGTGAAGGCGGCGCCGTGGCCGGCGACGATGCTGCTGGTGGCGGTGAGGTTTTCCGGCGTCTCGGGGGTCTCGGGGTCGCCGGGACGCTCGAAGCCGAAGGCATACCAGCGTTCGTCGTCTTCGCCGATGAGGCGGGTGAGCTCTTCGCGCAGGCCAGAGAGGCGGTCGCGGGCGGCGGCGATGCCGTCTTCCAGCGCGCTTTTGGCCGCTCCGGCGGTGGTATTGGCCTCGTTGCTCACAGTGCTGGCGGTGGTGATGGCGTCGGCAGCGGCTTGGCAAGCAGCGGCAGTGGCGTGGATGCCGGGGGCGACATTCGCCCGCTCATGCGTAGGGTTTGCCACGAAATATTCGCGCAGTTGCTGGAGCAAAGTGAGCGGATTCTCCGGGATGGCTAGGGAGCCCGTGGTAAAGCCCGCCGTCTGCCAATCATTCGTCCACCCATCGCCTAGGCGCGGTTTGAGCGTATTCACACACGCCTTAGCCAGCGTGCGCTGGTCGCTTTTCGCAGAGCGAAAAAGGCCGCTCGTCGTGATTTTCGCCGCCTTCGCCGAGTTCCAAAGCGCCTTCAACCCCGCCGCCGCCGCCGGGATGCCGCCCGGCCCCGCAGGCTTGCCCACGAGGGCTTCATAGACGGTGCGCAGTGCCGTTTCGTCGTTTTGTTTGATGCCGACCGCCGCCCCGTGGTCATGCGCGCCGCCGATCGCATCGGCGAGGATTTGGACGAGTGGGTCGTAGCTGATGGGTGTTTTGTTCTGAGCCATGATATGTGTGTTTAGTTACTGTGTTTGTGTTGTTTAAAAGTGAAGCGAGCCTCTTTTCGGCTCCCGGAAAACGCCCTGCACATGGTGCAAACCCCCGCCGGGCTCCCCGAAACTCCCCTGCACATGGTGCAAGCTCCCAGCGGGCTCCCCGTCAGCACCCTGCACGTCGTGCAAGCCCCCGCCGTGGTCCCCTCCAGCACCCTGCACATGGTGCAAGCTCTCAGCGGGCTCCCCGCCAGCACCCTGCACGTCGTGCAAACCTCCGCCGTGCTCCCCGAAATGGTGCTGAACGTCGTGTAAGCTCCCTTTTGGCTCCCCGAAATCGCCATGCACCATGTCGAAGAATTAAAAAAACTTTCAGAAATGGCGTTTGGTAAGCGCGAAGCGCCGGGGAGCGCGGGCATCTTGCCCGCAGCGTCCGGAATCCTTGCCGGACGCGCGGAGCGCAGCGACTCGGAAAACCATGCGATTTTCGCGAGCGCCACGTCGCTCCGTGTGTCTGGCAGGATGCCAGCCACTGCGGGCTGGAAGCCCGCGCTCCCCGGCGCTCCGCGCTCATCTCTCCTGCTTCGCGTGGTCATTTTAATTCTTAGAGTTGAGATTACAGCCTGCGGAAGCCATTTTCAACCTCTGTCGATGTGCCACATTCCCTCACCCGTCCCTCCATTTTGAGCGAAAAACTGACGCCCTTTAATAGACAAACGCCCCGACGTTCCGCGAGGGCGGTGTTTTGGGCCAAAAGCATTTTTGTCAGTCAGTTTCAGACGGCGAGGGGTAATAAACGGTCATCTAACGATCAAGTATATTTTAAGGGAAAGAGGGAAAATTTAACGATAGCTAAAGAAGGCGCTGGTTTTAAAAGCCCCCGACTTCCCACTCCTCCACGAGCGCCTTGGGCACTTCGGCGAGGAAGCGCGAGGGGCGTTGGAGGGGGTCGCCGTAGCCTTGGAAGGCCATGCAGGGGTAGGTGAGGTAGAGCTCGTCCATGGCGCGCGTCACGGCCACGTAGAAAAGGCGGCGCTCTTCCTCGATGGCCTCGGGGTTTTCCGACGAACGCGCGCTGGGGAACTTGCCCTCGGCTAGCCAAATGACGAAGACGACTTTCCACTCCAGCCCCTTCGCTTGGTGGATGCTGCTGAGGGTCACGCGCTCGGGGTCTTCGCGGCCTTTCGTGGTGTCATTATCGAGACCGCTGAGGAGGGCGAGCTGGTCGAGAAAAGGCTGCGGGCTCTCGTATTGCTTGGCGAAATTGGCGAGCGTGTTGAGGTCTTCGCGGCGCTGGTCGTAGTTGGGGTAATTCGCCATGAGGTAATCATCATACACCGCCTCCAGCACGCAGTGGATCATCTCGGAGGGCGGGGAGAGGCGGCCATTGGGGACGAGCTCATCGAGCGTATAGACGAGCTGCTCCCACGCCTTCTGCGCCTTCGCGGGCACCTTTAGCGGATGCAGCAATTCCTTCACAGCGGGCAAGCCCTCCCACGGATTGGCGAAGGTCTCTGGCAGTTCCTCCGTGGGCTCCTCGGAGTCGGTCGCTTCCGCCGCCACGGGCGCGGGAGCGGCGGTGAGGCCGGCGTGCGTGAGCGCGCTGGCGACCTTCTCCCACAACGAGTCCGCGCCTTTTGCACCGATGCCGGGCAGCAGGCGCACCATGCGTTTAAAGGCGACCTCGTCTCGGGGATTTACCGTCCATTTTAAAAATGCGCCCACGTCCTTCACATGCGCTTGCTCGAAGAACCGCAGGCCGCTCGTGAGATCGAACGGGATGCCCCTCCGCGTGAATTCCATCTGCAACTCCATGCTGTGAAAATGCGCGCGATACAGCACCGCCATCTCCTCCAGCGGCACGCCTTCCTCGTGCAGCTCCAGCACGCGCTGCGCGACGAATTGCGCTTGCTCCTGGCTCGTCCCCAGCGGCACCAGCGCAGGCTTCACGGCCCCCGGTGGCCGCGCGGGTTGCAGCTCTTTTTTGAACTGCCGCTCATTCGCCGCGATGGCCGCGTTCGCCACCGCGAGCACCTGCGGCACGCTGCGGTAATTCGTCTCGATTTTGAAGACCCGCGCCCCCGCGTGCCGATTCGGGAAGTCGAGGATGTTGCGGAAGTCCGCACCGCGCCACGAGTAGATGCTCTGCGCGTCATCGCCCACCACCATCACATTATGATGCCGCGCCGCCAGCAGCTCGATGAAGTCGTTTTGCAGATGATTCGTGTCCTGATATTCGTCCACGAGGATGAACTGAAACTGCCGCTGGTAATGCTCCGCGATGGCCGGGTAATTGCGAAACAGCCGCACCGTCTTCTCCAGCAGATCGTCGAAATCCAGCGCGTTCGCCTGCTTCTTCCGCGCCTCATACTTCGTCCGCGCCTCCGCAAACTGCGGCGCGTATTCGAGAAAGTGCGGATACTTTTCCAGCAACACATCGTCCAGCTTCCGCCCCGTATTAAGCTGGTAGCTGAGCACATCCGCGAGCACCTCGCCCTTCGGCGTGCGCTTCTCCGTGGGGTCAAAGCCCAGCCCGCCCACCACGCCATCCAGCAAATCCTCGCTGTCCTCGCGATCCATGATGCTAAAGCCCGGCGCAAACCCCGCCTCGCCGGGGTGCCGCCGCAAGATGCGATTGCCGATGCTGTGGAAAGTCCCGCCCCACAACCCCGTGAGATCATTCGTGCAAAGCCCCGACACGCGATCGAGCATCTCGCGCGATGCTTTATTCGTGAAAGTGAGCAGCAAGATGTGCTGCGGCTGGATGCCGTTTTCCAAAAGATACGCCACCCGATAAGTGAGCGTGCGAGTCTTCCCCGACCCCGCCCCCGCGATCACCAGCGCAGGCCCCGGCGGCGCAGTGACGGCCTCCAGTTGCTGCGGATTGAGTTCCGCCGCGAAATCAATGCGAGGCCCCGTGGGCGTGGGACGATGAAGCGTATATTGCCGAGCCATAAAGCCGCGCAAGATGCCATGCGCCGCGCAGGCGGGAAGGAGAAAGCATCACAGCCACTGGCGCAGCTTCGCTTCGAAGCGGATAGAATGGCGCACAAATG
>JAYVQK010000258.1:0-17838 GCA_043757005.1 Verrucomicrobiaceae bacterium | reverse complement strand
TGCGCCGCCTGCCTACCGGGAGTGCTAAAATGGCCTAAAAACGGCCTCAACAGAGTAAAACGGCTTATCCCGCGCGGCAGGGGACGATTTTTCTGCTCCGCGAGATGACTTTTTTGCGCCGAGGGATTCATCTCTCGCGGCGCGAGATGGGTTTTTTGACCGCTCGGGGGATTTCCCCGCTCGCCGGGGAGATTTTCCCACCCCGCGAGAGTCATCTCGCACGCCGCGAGATGGATTTTCCGCTCCCCGAGATGATTTTCCCAGAGCGCGAGATCCATCTCGCACGCCCCGAGATCGCTCTCCCGCCGCGCGAAATGAATCCCTCGCCGCAAAAAAATCATCTCGCAGAGCGGAAAGTTCGTCTCGCGGAGCGAAAAGTCACCCTCTAGGAACGAAAAGTCATCCTCTCGCCACAGAAAATCCATCGCGCAAAACTCCCCATGGCTCCCCCGCTCTCCACCCGCCCCTCCGCCTTTCAAAATCCCCTCCCCACGAGGCAAAAATACCTCACTTTTTCCCAAAAACCTACCGCCCGCCAATAAGACGTTGCAACGTTGCGAGTGCGGGGCGTTGTGCCGGAAAGGAATTTATCTACGGTGTTCATTGGGATAGGCGGGAAATAAAGTTCTGCGATGGGGGAGGTCGAGGGAATTCGTTGCGGAAAACGCTGGATATAGCGAGGAGGCGACCACGGAAGGCACGGAAGGACACGGAATCCAATCCCTTCCGAGAACCTCAGCTTTCACCCAATGAGGGAGGGGTGTTCTGTCTAAAAGCGCCTCTTTCCGTGCCCTTCCGTGCCTTCTGTGGACGAAATGACTGCGACTTTTTTAAATGATGAACGCGGATCTACAGCACGACTTCGAAATGGCTCTGCTGGCGGAAGCTCTCGTAGCGCGCCTCGATCTCTGTCTGCGTGAGCGTGCGCATCCGCTCTAGGCTAAACTTTTCTACGTTGAAACTCGCCAGCACCGAGCCCGCGACGACGGCTTTGCGCAGGTCCGCAAACGTCACTTCTTCGCGCACCGTGGCTGCGAGATAGCCCGCGAGGCCACCTGCAAAAGTGTCGCCCGCGCCCGTGGGGTCCAGCACCTCTTCCAGCGGGTAGGCGCTGCATGAAAAGAAGTCGCCATTTTCACCGAAAAGCAGGCACCCGTGCTCGCCCTTTTTGATCGCTACAAAGCGTGGCCCCATCGCTTGGATGCGCTTGCCGGCTGTGATGAGCGAGGCTTGGCCGGTGAGCAGCCGGGCTTCGCCGTCGTTGAGGATGAGCATATCCACCCGGGCCAGCAGGCGCTCTAGCTCGGCGCGCGCGATGTTGATCCAGAGATCCATCGTATCCGCCACGACGAAGCGCGGCTTGGCGACTTGATCGAGCACGTTGTTTTGCAAGTCCGGGCCGATATTTCCGAGCAGCAAAAAGGGCGTCTCCGCATAGCCGGCAGGCAGCACGGGGCGGAAGTGCTCGAAGACATTCAGCGCGATGGAGCGGGTCTCGCGCACGTTCATATCCACCATGTATTCGCCCGACCAACGGAAGGTGAGCCCTTCCGCGATTTGCAGTCCCGCGAGGTCCATTTGGCGGGCTTTAAAAAAGGCGATGTGCTCGGCTGGGAAATCCTTGCCCACGACGCCGACGAGATTCACGGGCGAGAAAAAACTAGCCGCCACCGCGCAATAGCTCGCCGAGCCACCGAGCAAATCGGCGTGCTCCTCAAACGGAGTTTTGACGGTATCCAGCGCAACAGAGCCAACGACGAGAACGGACATAGAAAGTGAGTAAGTGGTTTTGGTTTTTCGAGGGCGCGGTTTATCGAGAGCCGCGCGCGCTTTGGCAATCGGCAAAAAAGCCGAGTAGCTTGCGCGGACGGAGCGCACGCATCCTGCGTGCAGCGGTGGGCATCCTGCCCGGCGCAGTGTGGCGCGGGAGTAGTAGAGATGCGCCTCTTCGAGTGGCTCGTCTCTCACGCGCTGGGCAGGATGCCCAACGCAGCACGCGAATCGTAAGATCGCCGAAGGCAAACGCGCGCGCTCCGTCCATACAAGCTGCACGGGTTTATTCAGCGTTTCTCTTATGATTTCCGCCGCTTGCGGGTTATCCCGCCGCACACCGTCATGCGTTTCATCTTCACCATTTTATTTGCTTCGGCGCTCGCCGCTCGCGCTTTGACCTCTGGGGAGCTGGAGTTTTTTGAAAAGCACATCCGCCCCGTTCTCGTGGAGGAGTGCCAGGAATGTCACGGCGCGGAGAAGCAGAAAGGCGGGCTGCGGCTGGACTCGCGCGAGGGCTGGCAGAAGGGCGGGGACAGTGGCGCGGTGCTCGCGGCGGGCGATGCCAAGAGTCTCCTGCTGCGCTCGATCCGCCACGAAGAACCCGATAACGAAATGCCGAAGAAGCGGCCCAAGCTGTCGGCGGCGGTGATCGCGGATTTCGAGCGTTGGGTGCAGATGGGTGCGCCCGATCCGCGCGATAAACCGAGCGCCACAGGGGCGCGTCCGTGGGCTGCTGTATTCGCCGAGCGCAAGGCGTGGTGGAGCCTCCAGCCGGTGCGCGCAGGCGAGCCGCCCGCGGTGAAAAACGCCGGGTGGTCGAGCGACCCGGTGGATCGTTTTCTTTTAGCCAAAATGGAAGCCGCCCAGCTCGCGCCGAGCGCGGATGCTGATGCGGCCACGCTCTGCCGTCGCCTCACCTTCGTGCTCACGGGCCTGCCGCCGACACCTGAGGAGGTGCGCACCTTTACCCAAGCCTGCGAGCGGGGCGACCGAAAGAGGGAGATCGCGAAGCTCTCCGCGCGCCTGCTGGCGTCGCCGCGATTTGGCGAGCACTGGGGGCGGCATTGGCTGGATCTTGTGCGCTTTGCCGAGACGCACGGGAGCGAGGGCGACCCGGTGATCCCGGAGGCGTGGCGGTATCGCGATTATGTGATCCGCGCTTTCAATGCCGACGTGCCGGGCGACCAACTCATCCGCGAACATCTCGCGGGCGACCTCCTCGCCGCGCCGCGCTGGAGCGCCGATGGGCAGGACGAAAGTATGCTCGGCACCGCGCACCTCCGTCTCGTAGAGCACGGCTACCAGCCGGTGGATACGCTGGATGAGCAGGTGAAGACCGTGGACAGCCAGCTCGACGTGGCGATGAAGGCTTTCCAAGGGCTCACGGTGACGTGCGCGCGGTGCCACGATCATAAATTCGACGCCATCAGCCAGCGGGATTACACCGCGCTTTATGGCGTCTTCGCGAGCTGCCGCCCGGCGATGCTCACGCTGGATCGCCCCGAGCTGCTGGCTAAAAACCGCGACGCTCTCGCCGCGCTGAAGACACAGATCAAAGCAGCTCTAGCGACCGCTTGGCTCGCCGAGGCCGAGCGCGTGCCGCATTTCTTGCTGGAGGAAAAAGACCGCTCCGAGCCGTGGAAGACCGCGCTCCGCGATGCCGAGAAAGCCGCCGCCAATCCGCTACACCCGTGGGTGCGCCCGAATGAAAAACCTGCCGCATCCGCGCCGTCGCGCACGCCGTGGGAGCCCGTCGGTGCGAGCTACGCGCAGTGGTTCCGCCAAGGCGCTGGGCTCGGCTCGCAGGCGGCGGTGGCGGGGGATTTCACCGTGCAGCCCGAGGGCGAGCGCGTGGTGGTGGGGCTGGTGCCAGCGGGGGCTTTTACCGCGGCGATTTCCACTCGGCACAATGGCGTGCTCACGTCGCCGCGCTTCCGCATCGAGAGCGACTACATCAGCGTGCGCGTCTCCGGCGGCGGCGGAGCGTGGGTGCGGTTGATCGTGGATCATTACCCGCTCGGCTCGAACAGCACTTTCCCGCGTGCCGAGCTAAAGAGCGACGAGACGGGCTGGGTGCGCTTCGACACGCGCTATCGCCGGGGCGCGATGGCCTACATCGAGTGCGCCACGGCGAATGATCTCTCGCGCTTTGAAAAGAAGAGCGACCGCTCGTGGTTCAGCCTCAGCAGCGTGCGCTTCCACGATGACGCCGCCACGCCCACCGAGCCGCCATTTTCCATGACTGCCGCCCCGCCCGCCGCGCTTGCTGAGCATTACCGCACGGCGCTCATCGAGAGCATCCGCGCGTGGCAGGCGGACGCGCTCACGGAGCCGCAGCGGGTGTTGCTGGATTTCTTCGTCCATCGCGGGCTGCTGCCCACCACGCTCGACCGCGTGGAAGCTGCCCGCTCGCTCGTGGCCGAGTATCGGCGCTTGGAGACCGAGGTGCCCGTCCCGCGCCGCGCGCCCGGCGTGCTGGAAGCAATCGGGGTGGACGCGCCTTTTCTCCCTCGCGGCGACCATCTGAAACCCGGCGAACCCGTCCCCCGCGCATGGCTCAGCGCGCTCGGCGGCCAGACTTTTGCCACAGCGCAAAGCGGGCGGCTCCAGCTCGCACAGGCCATCACCGACCCGCGCAATCCGCTTACCGCGCGAGTCCTCGTGAACCGCGTGTGGCAGCACGTCTTCGGGCGCGGGCTCGTGGGGACGCCGGATAATTTCGGCAAGATGGGCGAGCTGCCCACGCATCCCGAGTTGCTGGATTTCCTCGCCGCGCGCTTCGTCGCCGAGGGTTGGTCACTAAAAAAACTCATCGCCGAACTTGTCGGCACCCGCGCCTTTGCCCTCAGCAGCGAGCCTTCCGCGCAAGCCACCGAGCGCGACGCTGCGGACGCGCTCCTCAGCCACGCTCGCGTGCGGCGGCTCGATGCCGAGAGCATCCGCGACTCGCTCCTTGCGCTTTCCGGCCAGCTCACCGGCGAGGCCAGCGGGCCTAGTGCAGACATCGCCGACCATTCACGCCGTAGCATCTTCCTCGTTGTGCGCCGCAATGCGCTCAGCCCGTTCCTCGCGGTCTTCGACGCGCCTCGGCCATTTAGCACGCTGGGCAAACGCGACGTCACGAATGTCCCCGCGCAATCGCTCACGCTTTTGAACGACCCCTTCGTCCTCACCTGTGCCGAACGCTGGGCCGCGCGCTTCCCCACGGGCAATGCCGACGAGCGCATCCGACAGCTTTTCTTCACCGCCTTTGGTCGCTCGCCTGCCGATGCGGAACTCTCCGACCTCACCGTGGCGCTCGCCGCCAGCTCGGCGAATACTTTCTACCGCGACGCCGCCCACACGCTCATCAACACCAAAGAATTTCTCTATCTCCGATGAATCTCACCCGCCGCGCCATGCTGCGCCAATGCTCACTGGGCTTTGGTTCGCTCGCCCTCAGCCGCCTCTTCGCCAGCGAGGCGGCGGCGGCGACGCACTTCAAGCCGCGCGTCAAACACGTCATCCTCGCCTACATGAGCGGCGGCGTGTCGCATGTGGATTCCTTCGACCCCAAGCCCGAGCTCACCCGCCGCCACGGCCAGCCCATGCCCGTGCCCGTGCGGCCCACCGTCTTTAACGAAAACGGCAACATCTTCGGCTCGCCGTGGGCCGCCCGACCGCGCGGGCAGTGCGGCAGCGTCATCACCGATCTTTTTCCCCACCTCGCCGAGATGGCCGACGACCTCGCCATCGTGCGCTCCATGACCTCCAAGGTGAACGAGCACGCGCAGGGGAACTACTTCTTCCACACCGGCCAGCCCTTCGCCGGGCACCCCAGCGCAGGCGCGTGGGCCAGTTACGGGCTCGGTTCGGAAAACGAAAACCTGCCCGCGTTTGTCGTGCTCCAGAGCGGCGGCGCATCGGCCCCGCTCGGCGGCGTCGGCATGTTTGGCAGCGGCTTCCTCCCCGCGCAGCACCAGGCCAGCATCCTCCGCGTGGACGAGGCCGAGCCCCTCGCCAATATCCACCCCCACGACGCCGACCCGCTCCAACGCAGCAAACTCGCCCTCATCCGCTCGCTCGATTCACGCTTTGCGGAAAGCGCGCACGACCCGCAAGTCGAGGCCGCTATCGCCAACTACGAGACCGCCTACCGGATGCAAACCGCCGTCCCCGAACTCACCGACCTGCGCGGCGAAAGCGCCGCCACGCAATCGCTCTACGGCATGGATTCCCCCGACAAACTCACCTCCGGCTACGCTCGCCAATGCCTCGTCGCCCGCCGCCTCGTCGAGCGCGGCGTCCGCTTCGTCGAGCTGAGTTGCCTCAATGCCAACATCGGCCTCGGCAACGCCGCGAACCCGTGGGATCAGCACGGCAAAATCAAAGAAGGCCACGGAGCCATGGCCCATCAAGTAGATCAGCCCCTCGCCGCCCTCCTCCGTGATCTAAAAGCACGCGGCCTGTGGGAAGACACCCTCGTCGTGTGGGCCGGGGAATTTGGCCGCACGCCCTTCTCGCAAGGCAGCGACGGGCGCGACCACAATCCCTACGGCTTTAGCGTCTGGCTCGCCGGAGGCGGCGTGCGCGGCGGCACCACCTACGGAGCCACCGACGACCTCGGCTACATGGCCGTAGAAAACATCGCCACCATCTACGACCTCCACGCCACCATCCTCCACCTCCTCGGCCTCGACCACGAGCGCCTCACCTACCGCTACGGAGGCCGCGACTTCCGCCTCACCGACGTGCATGGGAAGGTGATGAAGCCGCTGCTGGCGTGAGACGCGCGCTATTGCTGGTTCACCGTTGTCGAGACCGTCGGCACATCTGCTAGGGTGCCGCGTGTGACTCCTAGTTGGCTCTGGGCTTTTAGCTCGCGCAGCAGGGCTTCGCCGCCGGTTTCTCCGGCGAGCAGGGATTGGTAGGCGCGGAGGATGCGGGTGGTTTCCTCGGCGGTTTCCTCCAGCAGTTCTACGCGGAAATGGCGCAGGCCGCTGGCGGTGAGCACGTCAAAGAACCCGGCACCGGTCTGCGGCACGGCGTTGAAGAGCGTGTTGCGGCAGCCTACGTCAGCGCGGAGCGGGTGCTCGATGCCGACGCGGTCGCGCAGGTGGACGCGGTGTTTGTCGCACGGGCGACCGCAATCGAGGAAGCTGCTGCCTTTGGAAAGAAACGCGGCGAAGACGCAGTGCTCCATGTGAAACATCGGCATGTGCTGGTGCAGCGTGAGATCGAACCACTCCGGCGGCGCGGCGGCGAGCAGGGCGAGGACTTGCTCGATATTCAGATCGTAGGAGATCGTGAGCCGCTCCAGCCCCTTCGCGATGAAATGCTGCGCGGTGAGCGGGTTTGCGACGTTCAGCGAGAAGTCGCCGATGCGGCGGAGCGCGGTCGCTTTGAAGTAATCAATCGCGCCGAGATTGCGGATGAGCACGCCGTCGGGCGCAGCGTTTTCGATGAGTTTGAAAAAGCTCTGCTCGCCCGCTTTTTGGATGCGCGGGGTGGCGAGGAAAACGGTCGCGCCCTTTGCATGGATCAGCTCCACGGCGTCGCGGTAGCGGCGGATGTCCTCGAAGTCCACGAGCAGCGTGGAGACGCCGCAAGCGAGCGCGGCCTCGATCTGCTCGGTGGTGCGGCAGAGGACGGTGAGTTGCGGTGCGGCTTCGTTTGCGGCGGTTCGCTCGTTCGCACCAAACACCTCGCCCCAAGTCGCCGCCGACTCCGCGCGCTCGTGCTTGCTCGCGGCTTCGAGCTGGAAGGCCAGTTCGCGGCGGAGGCGGTTTAGCTCGCTGATGGGCAGGATCACGTCGCCCGCGAGTTCATTGTGCAGCTCGCCGAGTTCAAAGCGCGTGTCGCCGAGTTTGCCGAGGTGCGCGCGGAGTTTCTCGCTCGTCAACGGCGCGGAATGCGCGGCTTGCAGCGGGATGGCGGAGCGCACGGAGCGAGCGCCCGAAGTCACCTCCATCGGCTCGCCAGCGGTGCCGCGCACGGTCATCGCCACGGGCACGCGGTGGCGGGCTTCGATGCGCCCGGCGTAGCTTTGCTGGAGCGTTTTATTCAGCGCGGGATCGCTCGTTTTCCATACACGGTCGCCGACTTTAAGCTTGGTGAAATCAATCTTCCCGCGCTCGAAGAAGTAGCGGCGCAGATGGATTTGGTAAATGCGCCCGCCTTGCTCCGCGTTCGTATCGCCGCCCGTGTCGAAGACGATGCCGTCGCCGAGATCCAGCGCGATGTCGGGCTTCATCTCGATGAAGTCCGGCCCCACTTTCGCTATGCGACCTGCGAGCGGGCCGCGCTTTTTCCCTGAGCGCGCGGGGACGAGTTGCTGGTGATCCACGCCGTGCATCCAGCCGCTGAAGAGACCGCGAGAAAAAGTCATCTCTAGCTGGTAGCGGTCCTCTGCGCTCAGGACGTGCTCGCGCTCCTCCAGCGCGGCATCGAGCGCACGGCGATACACTTGGCAGACGGCGGCGACATATTCCGGCGATTTCAGACGGCCTTCGATTTTGAAACTCACAACGCCCCGCGCCAACAGCGCCGGGATCTCCGCCACGGCGGCGAGATCTTGCGGCGAGAGCAGGTAACGGCGGTCGCCGAGATCCCGCACCACGCCATCCACGATCAACTCGTAAGGCATCCGGCAGGCTTGCGCGCACTCGCCACGATTCGCGCTACGCTGGCCGAGCGATTCACTCGTAAGACATTGCCCGCTGTAGGCCACGCACAGCGCGCCATGCACGAAAACCTCCAGCGGCACACTCGGCCTCCCCTCGCTCTCGGCGCGAAATTTCTCCAGCTCTCGCAGACTCAGCTCGCGCGCCAGCACGGCGCGCTCGATGCCCAGCTCTTGTGCGAAGGCGAGGCCTTCGGGCGAAGTGATCGTCATCTGTGTGCTCGCGTGGATCGGCAGCTCGGGCGTGATTTTTCGCGCCAGCCGCACGAGGCCCACGTCTTGCACGATCAGCGCATCCACCCCGGCGCGGCTGCAATCGCGGAGCATTTGCGCGGCGGCGTCCAGCTCGCTGGTAAAGACGAGGGTGTTAAATGCGACATACGCTTTCACCCCATAGCGGTGGCAAAAAGCGACGACTTCCACGAGCTCGTCGTCGCGAAAATTATCCGCCCGCAGCCGAGCATTAAAGCGCGGCAAGCCGAAATAAACCGCATCCGCCCCATTTGCCACCGCCGCCCGCAAGCAGTCCCACCCGCCCGCAGGCGCGAGGAGTTCCGGGTGCGCATTATTGTCCGTAGAAAAAGTCACGCCGCCTTTATCCGCGCCGTCTCCCGCCTTGGCGAGCCCGCATCGCGCCAGACTGCGATGGCGCTTGCGTCTCCGCGTTCGCTGGGCGCTATGTCTGTATCTCTCGATCTTGTGAAAGTGCCGGTCGCGCTGACTCTGGATTACGACAAAGCTGCGTGGTGTGTTTGCCCCGCCGTTTCGCCTATAATGGATGTAAAGCTCACCGGGCTTTGCGCCGGACCCCATGCACTGCTGCGATGAGATCCCCGACGGTGCGGTGCGCTTCGAGATCGTGGCGCAACTTTGTGCAATACTGCACGCGGTAGCGGTTGCGACGGCCTTCGCGCTCGCGCTCTATCACACCGCCTGTCTCCAATTCGCTGAGTATTTTGAGGACTGCGCGCTCGGTGATACCCACCTTTTCCGCGAGATCGCGCACCCGCAGTGAGTCGTCGGCTGCGAGGCAGAGCAGCACATGCGAATGATTGGTGAGGAAAGTCCACGATACACTGGAAATAGGTGGAGCAGTTTTTTTCTTTGACAACATATATGCGAATAATTACATGAAACGCAGTTCATGCGTTCAAGTGCATGAATACAATAACACAAACCGCATCTATGAAAAACATCAAATCACTCGCCGTCACCGCACTTCTTGCCCTCACCAGTTTTACCAATGCCGAAGCCCCAGTCCTTTCAGCATTGGGAAGGCTGCTTGAGGGGAATTCGCGGTTTGTCGCTGGTAAGCCTCAACACCCGCACCAAGATGGGCAGCGGCGCGCTGAGCTGTCGGCTGGGCAAAAGCCTTTTGCTGTCGTGATCGGTTGTGCGGATTCGCGCACATCGCCCGAGATTCTTTTCGATCAGGGCCTCGGCGATCTATTTGTCGTCCGGCTTGCTGGGAATATCGTGGACGATGCCGCTCTGGGCTCAGTCGAATTTGCCGTGGCTCAGCTTGGCGCACGGCTCATCGTAGTCTTAGGCCACGAGAAATGCGGTGCGGTGAAGGCCGTCGTCGGCATCGTAAATGGTGACGCTGTTCCCGCAGGTCACATCGGGAGCATCGTTGAAGCAATCAAACCCGCTGCTCAGGCTGTAAAAGGCAGGGAGGGCGACCCGGTGGAAAATGCCGTGCGCGAGAACGTCCACAAAGTCGTCGCTCGGCTAAAAGTCTCCGACCCTGTGCTCGCGCCGCTGGTGAATGCTGGTGAACTCAAGATCGTGGGAGCTCGCTACGACCTTGATGATGGAATAGTCGAGTTAGTGCCTTAATCAAAACTGCTTCACACCATGGACTTTTCACTGATTCTCTCGAATCTCCTCAATCCGCCAGTTCTTTTCTTTTTTCTCGGAATGCTGGCTTTCGTCGTCGGCTCCGATCTGGAAATACCGCAACCGTTACCCAAGTTTTTCTCGCTCTACCTGCTGCTTTCCATCGGGTTCAAGGGTGGAGTCGAGCTGCACAAGAGCGGGCTCACTACCGAAATCAGTTGGACGCTCGCCGCCGCGATGCTCATGGCGACGCTCGTGCCCGTATGGACCTTCTTCATCCTGCGGCGCAAGTTGGATATAAATAATGCCGCTGCCATCGCTGCGACCTATGGCTCCGTGTCTGCGGTCACATTCATCGCTGCCACGTCCTTTCTCAGTCAGCTCGATATTAAAAGTGGCGGGCATATGGTAGCCGTGATGGCGCTCATGGAATCGCCAGCGATCATCGTTGGTATTGCGCTCGCACGTTGGCTGGGAAAAAAGGGTGACACGGCATTTTCTTGGCCGCATCTTTTTCGCGATGCGTTTGCAAATGGCTCCGTGCTGCTGCTTTGCGGCGCACTCTTCATCGGTATGCTCACTGGGGAGAGCGGTGGTAAAGCGCTCGCACCTTTTACCAGCGACATCTTCCGGGGGATGCTCTGCCTTTTCTTGCTCGATATGGGGCTGCTGAGTGCGCGGCGTTTGGGCGGCATCCGGCACCTCGGCGTGTTTCCCATCGTCTTTGCGGCGCTTGTGCCTCTTATAAATGCAGCCGTTGCCATCGCTATCGCACACTTGATCGGGCTTGGTAAGGGAGACGCATTGCTCTTCACCGTGCTCTGCGCTAGCGCCAGCTACATCGCCGTGCCCGCCGCGATGCGTCTCGCTGTGCCGGAGGCAAATCCTGGCCTTTATGTGACGATGGCTCTCGCGCTCACGTTCCCGTTTAATATCGTCCTCGGCTTGCCACTTTACCTCGTGGTCATCAACCACTTCTGGGTTTAATCTCAAACGCAGCGCAATTAGCACTCAGTGCGCAACGTGATTTGTGAGAATCCGGTTGTAGAATTGAGTTAGAGAAAAAGGATGCTTGCTAGCGCAGGTTGGGGGCATTTTTGGGTAATTATATACTTGACGCACCACGCAAACTTCGTATTGTTCTCGCATGAACAAAGAAGTTATTGAATTTCCAGAGACGCTTTTAGGGGCAATCAAATACTTTGCAGAGCCGCAAACTGCTTTCGATTTCATGATTTCGATGCGTTGGCAGGACGGCGGCGTTAAATGCACGCATTGCAAATCTGCTGACATTGGTTTTCTAAAAACTAGAAAAATTTGGAAGTGCAGAAGTTGCCGCAAGCAATTCTCCATAAAGACGGGGACTTTATTTGAAGACTCCCCGCTTGGCCTAGACAAATGGCTCCCCGCTGTTTGGTTGATTGTGAACGCGAAAAACGGCGTTAGTTCGTGCGAGTTGCACCGTTCGCTTGGCGTGACGCAGAAAACCGCTTGGTTCATGCTTCACCGCATCCGCGTTGCTTTGCAGACGGGCACATTGGTGAACAGCAAGTTGACTGGCACAGTAGAAGTGGACGAATCCTATATCGGCGGTAAAGCGCGCAATATGCACGCCGCCGTGAAGCGCGAGAAGGTCAAAGGAACGCTGAACAAAGCACTCACGCCCGTGCAGGGATTGCTAGAGCGCGGCTCTAAAGACAAAGCCTCCCGCGTTGTTCTAAAGGTGGTTCAAAGCACAAAGCGCACAGAGCTACAGGGCAACGTGCGCAAGTATGTCCTTAAGGGCACGGAAATCCACACAGACGCTTTAAGCTCATACAGAGGGCTAGAAGATGACTTCACGCATAAATTTGTAGATCACGCAGAGTGCTACGTGAAAGGTGGAGTGCATACGAATGGATTGGAAAACTTTTGGAGCCTATTAAAACGCACAATCAAAGGAACGTATGTGAGTGTGGAGCCTTTCCACCTTTTCCGTTATCTTGGGGAGCAATCATGGAGGTTCAATGAGCGCAAAGAAAAAGACGGTGACAAAGGGCGTTTTTTAACTGCCATGACAGGGATATTCGGCAAACGTCTCACTTGGGCGAAACTGATTGGAGCCATATAAAAATATGAAATCAAAATTTGAAGAGGCCAATAAATTCAGAGCGGCAATGCGCCACATTCTATCAATCCCAAAGAGCGAGATACTCAGGAGAGAAGCTGAAATTAAAAAGCTAGACGGCACTGCTAAAAAAGCAATGAGGGCGCAGAACGCCAACGGTTCTGCGCCCATTGCTTTAGAAGAAACCGAAAGCAGCGCGGATAGCCCAAAGGACTAATTCTTTAATGATCTCTCTGGTAAGCCAGAAGTCAAAGACCACGCGCGTCATACGGCACCAACTGCAATTACAGACGGATTGCTCCATAACTTTGTAATTAAAATTGTGGTTGACTTGGAACCTCTCCGCTTTACCTTCTTGCAAGCCTTGCAAACGGTATTACGAAAAATTCGTAGTTCTTATAATCAGAGGCGGGCCCGCCAAGGCCCGCCTTTCTGAATTATACGGTGATGAGAGCGGCTTTAGCTTACATATCAGCACCCCCTTCTTTTATTTGCGAACGGTGTTTAATCCATCCCCGTGGTGCTACGACGATCTCGTTGACTGGATCGTCTATGATTTTTTCAACTTCCTTTTCGGCGACATTGAAATGTCTCGCGATGTGTTTCACGCGCCCGCCGCCGCCATTGAGAAGGAAACGCACGAACGCCTCTGCGGTAATTCCGCCTGCGATTTTTGGAGGCTGTGAATCCTCTTCCTGAGTTGAATTTGAATCGCTGCCTTTCGGCTTGGATGCAAGTGGCTGAGTCGTTGAGCGGCTTGGAAGGATTGATTGCGGTGAACGCAGCAATCCTGCCGTCAAGCGGTATTGCGCGGCCATTTCTTCAAACGACTTTGCTTCGCTTTCCAGCCAATCGGCAACCTCAATAGACTTTGTGTAAGTGCTCATTGAGGGCAACAGTATGCGCTAGCGTAAAACCGCGCGCGTTTTGATACGAAATCGCATGACTTTGATACTGGCGTGCTCGCGGGGTGCATGGCGGTTGCACGCTACGTGCAGGGGGCTTGCTGCGCGATGCGCTGGTATTGGCCGGGCCACTCTCGGTTGAGGGCGGCGGTGAAGCGGCGGATTAGGGGGGCTTTGTATTTGGCGGAGCCTACGAAATGGTCGTAGTAGCCGGGGGAGTGGTAGCGGGTGTCGGCGGGGGTGGGGAAGAGGCAGGTTACTTGGTCGGGGCTGGGGACGTGGCGGGCTAGGCTCCACTGCTCCAGCCATCGGCACAGCATGGAGGGGTTGTGAGCGGGGATGCGATGCTGGTTGAGGGCGATGATATGTAGCACTTCGCGGTAGTGGCGGGCGATGTCCGCCCAGGCGTGCCCGCCGAAGGTGCCGAAATTCCACTCGGCATCGTCCCGCCGCCGCAGCGCGTCTCTCCAGTGCTCGGGGATGTCCCAGCCTATCAGCGCGGCGAAGTCCTCGGGCACCCAGCGGGCGCGATGCTGGGCGACGTAGGCGGCGCGAAGTATCCGCCGGTCGAAGGCGCGCCACAAAAAGACATCGGCGTCGAAATGCAAAAAGGGCTCTGTCATGGCAGAGTAGGCGGCGATCTTACCCAGCGCCCACAGCGGCGAGAGCGCAGGGTCGAGCGCGTCCAGCTCTGTGGTGATCTCGTCAAATGGCAAGCCGAGCGCCTGGGCCCAGGCCGCCCCGGGCGTGTCAGTCACGAGCCGTAGCCGGGCGAATTGCCTCCTCAGCAGGCACGTCGCGAGGCTCCATCGCACTGCCTCCCCGGGCGCATTGAGCACGCCGGGCGGCGTCCACAGGCTCATCACGGCGAGGCCGATGTCCGTCATACCAGCCCGCTCTCTCCACCTGAGCAGTCGTCATACACCGGCGGATCGGGCGGGTCCACTGGCGGCGTGGGCGGCGCGGGCGAGCTGGGTGTGCGAGTCCGGTGCGGTGGCCTCCGTGCCCGTAGGGATAGGGGCAAGCGTGATGGCGTCGGCTCGGCTGAGCACTTCGAGGTTGTGTGTCAGATCGTCCTCGCGCTGCTCTGCCACCTCGGGGCTGCGGTGATTCACGCGGGCGACGACGGCATTGATGAGCCGCTTCTTGGTGGCGATATTCGCCGCCGTGGAAGCGGTGTCTTTGCGCGAGAAACGATCCGTCCGCGCCAGCGCACCGATCCACCGCCCCTTACCATCCGTGAGGTAGATGCGCGCGGGGTCTGTGGCGTCGTAGTAGGCCAGCACTTTCGCGCCTTCGCCGTAGTGCTCAGCGAGGAGGGCCAGCGTCGGCAGATTCTCGCTCGTGTAGGGGGTGAAGAGATGTTGCTTGCCTTCGTGGACAAATGCCACTTGGCCTTTGTCCAACGCGACTTCGCGCTGATTGCCAAGCAGCGCGGGCACGCTGTGATCGGCGAGGCGTAGGAAATTCACGCCGCCCACGAGCCGATGGAGGCGCTCTTCCGGTTGCTCATTTACGGTGCGCGTCTGCACATGGTCTATCGCCTCCACGGGCGGCGGCTCAGCTACCCACACGCGCCATTGATCGCCGTCCGCAAACCGCCATTGGAGCAGCTCATCAAAGCCTTCGAGGTCGTGATCCCGCCGATGATTCAGCGCGGTAAAAGCCTCGCCAATCTCGCGGCTGGCCTCGCTGAGATTCAGGTAAGGCATCCGCAATTCCAGCCGCTCGGCGAGCGTGAGCGCGTTGCCCGCGCGGCACAGCAGAGCCAGCTCTTTGCGCCGCCCATGCTCGTCTTGAGGGGCGACATCGTAGCGCCGTCCCGTCTGCCCGCCGATGTCGGCGAGGCGATTGTGCATGGGGTTAAAGAACGACTCTAGCCAGCCCTTTGCACGGCTGTTGCCCACGGCCCGATCCGCAAAGCCGCCAATCCACGGTGTGCCGCCCAGCATGGAGGCGTGCGCGATTTTTACGCCGCCGCCCGTCGCTTCGTGGAGGGCACGGGCAAATGGTTCGTCCACGGTCGCGGTGCCGTTTTCCAGGATCATGGTCATGCCGTATTCCGGCCAGCCGTATTGCGTGAGCAGCCGCACGATCATGGCCTTCATATCGCGGAGCTTGAGCTTTTCACCGCTGCCATCCTCACGGAGCAGCACGGGGCGCAGGCCGAAGCCGAGCGCGTAGGCGGTGCCGATGTCCAGAGCCACGAGCCCCACCAAATCCACGGGCTTGGCCACGCTGTCCACATTGACTCGGAAGTCGAATTTAACGTCGTCAAAAGTGACGAATTCCAGCGGGCGCATATCGGCGCGGGTGCCCGGTATCGGCGCGATTTCATTGAGCGCGGCGGCGATGCCCTGGCGGGCGAGCGCCATGTCCGCACGACGCGGCTTGAGGTGCGGGCGCATCACGTTTTCGTAGGTCCATCCGCGTGGCACCTCTGGCGGGCAGACTGCGCCCACTTCGCGGGACGGCCACTTCCAGCGGCACCAATCCATCCACGTCCCCACCATGCCGGGCATGGGCACGCCGGGCACGGGTTTGCCCGCGCGCCAATGCTTGTCGAGGAAATCGCGGTAGCCCTGCTTGCTGCTCCGTTGATTACGCTGCATCCATCCGTGGATAAAGTCCGCCGTCTCACGCGGGATGCTGGCCCTCGGCGGCGGCATCCCATTCGCGAGATCGCCGTGGTAGAGCCCACGCCAAGCGGGCAGTCCCATTTTACGCACGCGCTCCACCGCGTAGTAGTCGCAGTAGAGCCGGTGCGCGCTGTATCCATGCGCATTGAGCCGCGCCGCCTGCATCCCGCACAACTGCCGCACTCGCCCGCCGCTGGCCCGATCTCCCGCCAGATTCCGGATCGCTTGGATCACGGCGAGCTTACCCATGATGCGATCACGCGAGGTCTGCGATAGTCGGGAAAATCCATCATCCAACGCGCCGCCAGAGGCAGGCACCAGCGCGGAGGCTGGCAGTGAAAAGGCGACGATATTGGACATAGGCTGAGTGAGTGCGGTGTGTGGTGGGGGATGCGGGATTACGCGGCGCGACTGGAGTTTTTCAGCTCGATCACGCGGGCGCGGAGGGTCTGCGACATCTCTTCGAGCTGCTTGACCTGCGCCGGGGTGAAGTCCTCGGTGTTTTCCGTGAGCGCGGACAGCGCGGGCAGCAGCGTAGCACAGCACTGGAAGCGCAGCGCCGTAGGCAGCTTACCAAACGAGCCCGGCGTCATGGCGAAGGTGCCAAACTGGTTGATGGCGCTGGTGAAGCTCGCGCACATCTGCTCAAATTCCTGCTGTTGCGCATCCTCGGGATTGGTGACGCGAGCGTGGTGAGCGCCGCCGTCCTTCTCAGCTTTGACCACGCCGTAATCCTCGTAGAGCCGGTAGAGCGAGCGGCCAGCGGCCCAGCCTTCGATGGCTTGGTAGATAGCGTCCTCGCCTGCGGCGTCCTGCGTAATATCGCCGGAGATGTAGTCCGACGCCGCGATTTTGGCGGCGGTAAGCGCGCAGTCTTCGCGGAATTGATTGGCGATTCGCATGAATCGCTGCACGGTCCGAATTTTGAAATGCGTCAGACTGACGTTTTCAGCAACCCACTTTTCAAAGTCTCCATGTGCAAGGTTTTCTTTTATTAAGTGGGCGAGGATTCCAGCTCGAACGGCCTCAATCGCGCGGAATTTTTTGAGCAAGCCTGACCGCTCTAGGCTTTGTGCCAGAGCTGTAGCTGCGTTGAATTGTAGTGTTGTTTTGTAGTTTTGGTGTTTCATGTTTTTCATAAAAATCATTTCATCGCCGAGAGGCGGCGGATCAGGGTTTGGCGCTCGCCAGCAGAGAGCTTCCGGGCCACGTCCATCATGCTATCGAGGAGGTCTTGAGGGCTGTAGCTGGCGGACTTCATCAGCCACAAAACTACCGACGCCCGCGTGATGAGCAGGGCCGTCCGCTGCACATCCTGAGTCTTATCCCGCGTCCGCCGATGCGCCCCCAGCTCGCCAGTCTCCACCATCTCGCAGATCATATCCCGAGAGAGCCGCAAACGCCCCGCCACCTCATCCACCCGCAAAAGCTCCCGCCCCGGAAAGCCCAGCAGCAGCTCGAAAGTCTCTTGTGTGGCAGTGGCGGCGACGCTCATTTCCGTTTGGCCTTGGCTTCGAGTTCAGCGGCATAGCCTTCGAGCTGCACCGCGCGATTGAGCAGGCCCATTGCCTCTTGATTCATGCGAAACACGGAGCGGTATTCAAAAAGCACGATTGCCGAGTGAATGAGTGAATCCGGCGCTTCTGGCGGCAGATCCACGATACGGCAGATCGCCGCACGATATTCGGCCTCGCTGTTGGAGTGGCGGGTGGCGCTCATTTTAGTTTCGCCTCCGCTTCGAGCTTTGCGGCATACTGCTCATTCTCCAGGGCCAGCTTCCAAAGCTGCGCGGCCTGATCGCGCATCCGTATTGAATTCCTCCTAGGGCGTGTTTACACTAATTGACAACCTCTTAAAAAAGAGTAAAGAGAGGGATGGAACTCACGAAAGAACAGTTTGAACAGGTATCGGAAT
>JAYVQK010000257.1:0-4540 GCA_043757005.1 Verrucomicrobiaceae bacterium | reverse complement strand
CTACGTAGAAGCGACGCCCTCGTCGCTTTACTCGCCTTTTTTCAGCGCCGACATCAGTGCTGCGCGCTCGCGTTGGAGGGGTTTGGTTTCGGCGAGGTGGAGATGCGTCCAGAGGTCGAGGAGTTGTTGGTTTTCATCGTGGGAGAGGGGGCCGAGGCGGGTGAGGACTTGGCGATTTGCACGAACTAGGGCGAGCTGCTGGGGGGCTGGCATTTGCTCGATGGTGAGGGTGGTGATGAGTTCGCAAATGTGCGGCGTGATTTCGCGGGCGCTGCTCTGCGGCACGGCTTCGCAAAGTGCGAGGATGCACTCGATGGCGGCGGCGGGGCGCGCTTCGCAGAAGGCGAGCGATTGCCATTCGGCGAGCGGCATTTTCACCAGCACTCGGCGGGCGGCGGCGCGCTCGGCGGGGCTGGCGCTGTCGAGCCGCTGCCACAGGGGATCGTCGGCGCGCGCGGTGAGTGCGAGGGCGAGGAGGAGGATGCGGTGTAGCGGGATCATGGCCGGGTGCTGGTGCGGTGGACGATGCGCGGAGATCAAAAAGGAGGGAGAAGAGTTTGTCGCTGCTTCGCGTTCTTCGCGTTCTTCGTAGTCACGTTATTTGTGTGAGTTGCTGGATGGCGCGCTTGTGGGGGGCGGCGAGCGGGGGGAGGTCGTGGAGGCTGTGCCAGGCTTGGTTTTCGAGTAAAGCGGCGGGCTGGGGGCGGGGGAAGATGGTGAGGGTGATGCGGTGGTGGGTGAAGGGGTAGTCGAGCGTGAGCAGAGGCTCGGCATCCGGCATGGATGCAAGCGCGGGGAGCTTCCAGAGGCCGCGCCAGCGGGGACCGATTTGTTGCGCGAGGAGGATGCTCGTGCCTTTTGTGATCCAGGCGCTGGGCTCGCTGAGAGCGATGGTTTTGCGGCGGGCTTTCTTGCGAGGCAGTGACTCGGCGGTGCCTGCGGCGTGGGCGCGGCAGTGTGTGTGGATGGGACACTCCGAGCATCGCGGCGCACGCGGGGTGCAGAGGAGTGCGCCGAGTTCCATGAGCGCGCCGTTGAAAGTGCGGGCGTTCTTTTTCGGCACGAGAGCGGTGGCCTCGGCCCAGAGTGCGCGCTGTCCAGCGGGGCTATCCACGGGCTCGTGGAGGTCGAGTAGGCGGGCGAGGACGCGGGCGACATTGGCATCCACGAGCGGCTCGGGCAGGTCGTAGGCAAAGCTGGCGACGGCGCCCGCCGTGTAGCGCCCCACGCCGGGGAGGGCGCGGATGAGCACGGGGTCGCGTGGCATTTCGCCCGCGTGCTGCGCTACGATGTGCTGGGCTGCACGGTGGAGATTGCGCGCGCGGCGGTAGTAGCCGAGGCCCTGCCAGACGCCGAGCACGTCGCTCTCCTCTGCCTCCGCGAGCGCGGAAAAATCCGGGAATCGCGCGAGCCAACGCTCGTAGTAGGGGAGGACGGTGGCGACTTGCGTCTGCTGGAGCATGATTTCGGAGACGAGGATGGCGTAGGCATCGCGGGTGCGCCGCCAGGGCAGGTCGCGCGCGGCGTGGCGGAACCATGCGGCGAGTTGGCGTTGGATTGTGGATTGCGGATTTAGCACGCGCGCGCAGAGTGTCGCGCTATTCCGCATGGCCAAAAGCAAAAACGAATCCGAGGGACCGAAACCGCTCACCATCCACACTTGCGCGCTCACTTTAGCGCAGGCGCAAAAGCTGCGCGGGATACTCTCCGGGCAAGGCTGGGACTTCGCGGAGCGGCCTTACACGCTCTTTTACGCGCAGAAGGATCGGCTAACGGTGGCGGTGTATGAGAAGGGGCCGAAAGTGGTGGTGCAGGGGAGGGGGACGGAGGAATTTGTGCGGTTCACGCTGGAGCCGGAGGTGCTCGGTGAGGCGAGGCTGGGCTACGAGGAGCTGAATAACCCGGAGATGTTTGAGCCGCACTTCGGCGTGGATGAAAGTGGCAAGGGCGACTTCTTCGGGCCGCTGGTGATCGCGGGTGCTTACACGGATGCGGAGACGACGCGGGCGCTGATGGATGCTGGCATCCAGGACAGTAAGCGCATCGGCTCGGACGCGCGCATCCGCGAGCTTGCTCACATCATCCGCAGGACGCGCGGCGTGGCGGCGTCGGTCGTGCTGATCGGCCCGGCGAAATACAACGCGCTGTATGGGAAGTTCCGAAACCTCAATCGTCTGCTTGCGTGGGGACACGCGCAGGTGATTGAGAATCTCGTGAAGCAGCGTCCCGATTGCCCGCGCGCACTGAGCGATCAGTTCGCGAATCCCGCGCTCATCAAACGCGCGTTGGCGGAGAAGAATTGCAGCATCCAGCTCGATGCCCGCACGAAGGCGGAAAGCGACGTGGCGGTGGCGGCGGCGTCCATTTTAGCCCGCGAGGGGTTCATCAATTGGCTGCACGAGGCGAGTGGCAAATACGGCACGGAAATCGGCAAAGGCGTGTCGAACGTGGTGAAGGATCAGGCGAGGAAACTCGTGGCGGAACATGGGCCGGAATTTTTGCAGCAAGTGGCAAAGGTTCACTTCAAGACGGCGGCAGAGATTGCGCCGAGTTTTTATACATCCAATGCAGCGCCGATTACCGAATAGTGGTGATAATTACATTCATCATAACGAAGTAATTCTTGCGGGGTCTTATTTTCGAATCCTTAAATCAAATTATGGCTACTCTTACTAAACGGGAAATCGTCGTGAACATCAGCAACAAAACTGGACTCGTGCAAAACGAAGTCTTTGAGGTGGTGCAAAATACTCTCGATCAAATCGTGGCAGCACTCGCAAAGGGCGACAGTATTGAGCTGCGCAATTTTGGCGTCTTCGAGGTGAAGCTCACTAAGCCGCGCGTCGGTCGGAATCCGAACCAGCCCGGCAGCCACTTTGCGATCCCTGCACGGGCGACGGTAAAATTCAAATCTGGCAAGATCATGAAGGCAGAGGTGGAGAAGCTCTCGGCTAAGATGAAGGCCGAGGCCGATCAGGCGGCGAAGAAGCAGCCCTGACTTAAATGAAGCTCTGAGACCATCTTCCATAGTCAAGAAGACTCCATGAAACCTAGCGGCTTGTGCGGGCGGAGCGCACGCATCTCACGTGCAGCGGCGGGCATCCTGCCCGGCGCAGTGCGGCTTTGAGAGTAGGAAAGAACGCCCCAATCGAGTAGCGCGTCGCTCGCGCGCCGGGCAAGATGCCCGCCGCAGCACGCGAATCGTAAGATAGACGAAGTCAAACGCGCGCGCTTCGGTCATACCAGTCTCTTTAAGGTGCAAGCGATTTCTGGACTATTTTTGTTTCGGGGAGTGCCCTTTAGTAGGTTCTGGTCCAAGAATCTAGCGCACCTCAGAGCACCTCGAAGGCACGGAAGGGTTTCCACCGGCCTTCAACGTGCGCTGCACCTAGATGAGCACCAGGGCGTTGCCCTTCGCTGGCATCGGGCGCACCGTTGGCGCTCACAGCCCCCGCAATCTCTCGCCCGAGCTTTTCGGCCACAGCGGCGGTCGTGCCGCTGCCGCAGAAAAAGTCCGCCACTGCTGCTGGCTTTGAGGATGCGCTCCTAGAAGGCCCGAATTGCCCCACAGCAATTGCGCGCTCATCGCCAGCTCTCGGCTCCGAGTGGAAGTTCGTTGAGTTCATTCCGGGCTTCGCGCCAGGTGGGATAATGCTTCCCGAGGGTTTCCATGAATTGTTCGCTATGAGTCGGCTCCAAGAGGTGGACCATTTCGTGGACGATGACGTATTCGAGTAAGTCTTTCGGTTTCTTCACCAGCTCAGTGTTGAGACGGATGTGGCCCGCCTTGTGGTTGCAGCTTCCCCACTTCGTTTTTATCCGTTGCAGGAAGTAGCCGGTGACTTTCACTTTCAGCTTCGGCTCCCACTTTCTGATAAGCGAAGGCACGACCGCGTGAAGCAGCAATTTGTGCCATTCGTGGATTACTTCGGCGCGCTTGATGGCATCGCTCCCAAGGCGCACGGTGAGGGTGATGCGTTTGTGGTCGAGCGTGACGGATGCCTTGGTCTCGCGGTGTATGATCGTCATCAAATGACGGCGGCCCCAGAGATAATGACTCTCGCGCTCGGTGAATTGCCGGGGAGTCTCCCTCTCCTGTTTTGCCAGCTTTTCCTGCTGGTTCCGAATCCAGCCGAGCTTGGAGATCGCATAGGCACGAGCCACTTCGAGGCGCGTTGTCTTCGGAGCGACCAGCGTCACCCGGCCATCGGGTGGATGAACGGAGAGGTGGACATTCTTGACGTCCTTCTTGGTCACCCGAATCGAAAGCTCTCCCAGTTGGATCGTCTAGCTCATCAGTAGCCGGGCTGGTTTTTGATGATCTCAAAAACGGACTGCGTCGCTTGGCGATCCCGGTCCATGATGGGAAACAGCGCATTCAGCACCTGCTTCTCCCGCGTGTCGTCGCCCTTCCAGCCCGCAGGCGCGTGCTCGCGCATGGCTTGGTCAATCTTGAGAGCTAGGGTCGCCCGCTCCTCATGTTCGTGAGGACTTTCCTCACGGAGCACGGATGCCCCGCCCGCAAGAATGTCGGGCAGAT
>JAYVQK010000256.1:0-4551 GCA_043757005.1 Verrucomicrobiaceae bacterium | reverse complement strand
TACCTGTTCAAACTGTTCTTTCGTGAGTTCCATCCCTCTCTTTACTCTTTTTTAAGAGGTTGTCAATTAGTGTAAACACGCCCTAGTCCTCCCCGGCGGAAACAAGCTCACCCCGACGCCCAAAAAGACCGACTGGAAGCCCAGCCGTTACGACGACGTTAGACCAAAGCGGTAGGCTTTTCGTCTGCCACCTCGTAGCGCCGCCGCCAGAGGCCCCAGCCGAGGAAGAGCGCGCCGATGCCGAACATATAAAACGACAGCACTTGCCCCGCAGAAAACTGCCCCACACTCCACGCCGGATCGGGCACCCGGAAGAACTCTCCAAAGATTCTCACCGCCGCGTAGAGGATAAAGAAGAGCCCTGTGAGCACGCCGCGCGGCATCCGGCACCGCGTGCGCAGCAGCCACAGCACGACGAAGAGAAACACGCCCTCTAACAGCGCCTCGTAGAGCTGCGAGGGATGCCGCGCAGGCAGCACTTCGCTGAGCCGCGCCGCCAACGTGGGATCGTGCTGCGCCGCGGTGATGATGCGCTCGGCATCGCCCGCCAGCTCAGGGTTGCCGCCGACTGCCTCAAGCGCATCTATATTCTCCCGCAGCTCGGCGGCGAACTTCACCGACCACGCGACCTCGGTGCGATTTCCAAAGAGTTCGCCGTTGATGAAATTCGCGCAACGCACGAGGAAGAGCCCCACGGGCGCGACCACGCAGAGCGAGTCGCCGATGCTCGTCCACGAGACTTTCCAGCGGCGAGAGAGGATGAAAGTGACGACCACAATGCCGAGGATGCCGCCGTGACTGGACATCCCTCCCTCCCAAATTCGCAGCCACCAAACGTGATCTTCTGGCGCGTGATATTGGAAACGGCCATACCACAAAATCCACCCCAGTCGCCCCCCGAGCAGCACGCCAAAAAGCCCGATCCAAGTGATGAAGTCCGCGACGCGCGCGGGCCCGATGTCCGTATAGCCGCGCTGGGCGAGGCGGAAGTAGAGGCGATAGCCGATGAGCGCCGAGACGACGTAAGAGAGCCCATACCAGCGCGGGCCGAAGCCGCCGATTTGGAAGATGAAAGGGTCGAAGTTATTAAGCCATGCAGCAAACACCGCGCACTTCTGCCACAACGCACCGAGCGGCTCCAACTAATAAGGCGGCGAGCGCGTGCGACACGGTTTTCCATTTGTGAAAAGAGCGGCGGCCTCCTATACCGCGCGCGTGAATAAACAACAACATGAAGCATTTCTCGCCGCCGCAGAGCGCGCCGAGTGGCGACCCGCCGACCACGTAAAGCGCGCGGAACTCAGTGAGCCATTCCCTCGCCCGGCCCCGCTGGAGCTGGATCTCGGCTGCGGCGATGGCTCTTTCCTGCTGGCCATGGCGCGGCGCTACCCGGAGCGCAATTTCCTCGGCACGGAGCGGATGCTCGGGCGCGTCGAGAAGGTCTCGCGTGGCATCGCGCGGCATGGGTTGGAAAATTGTCGCGTGTTGCGTTTGGAGAGCCTCTACACGGTGCAATGGCTGCTGCCGCCCGCGTGCGCCAGCCTTGTGCACATCGGCTTCGCGGACCCGTGGCCGAAGCGGAATCATCACCCTCGCCGTCTCTTCCAAGATGAGTTCATGGTCGCTCTGCACCAAGTGCTCGCACCGGGCGCGGAAGTGCGGATCAAGACAGACGATCAGCCGTATTTCCTATGGATCGAGAAAGTGCTGGAGCGCGCAAAAGGCTTTGAGCGCATCGAGTGGGAGGAAGAGCCGGACTACCCGCGCACGGATTTCGAGCAGCACTTCATCGCGCAAGGCTTGCCGATTTATCGGGCGAAATTGAGGAAGGTGTAGAGCTGCACTTTTTCAAAGAATCGCCGCCAGCAGCGCGTCCACATTTTGGAAATCGGGGATGACGGCGTCGGCTCCGCTGGCGAGCAAGGTGGTGCGCTTCCATTCATCCATGCGGCCTGAGCCGTGTTCGGCTTCATCGCTGGCGACGGCGATGGCGAGGCCGCCGAGAGCTTTTGCCTCCACGATTTCCACCGGGCCATCGCCAAAGGCCAACAGCGCGCTGCCCTCCATCGCGTGCTCGCGTAGGACGGCTGCAAAGACGGCGCGCTTGGTAAAAGTGCGATCTTCTAAATCGGCGGGGCCGTAGATGCGGCCTGCAAAAAAGTGTGCGACTTGCAGCAGCTCGGCTTCTGTGCGGAGTTGCGCGATGGGGGTGCCGCTCACGAGGCTCATGGCCACGCCGCGCGACTCTAGCGAGGCAAACAGGGCGCGCACTCCGGGCACGAGCAGTGAGTCGGCGGAGCGGAGTCCGCTTTGCACGGCTGCGAGCCGCACATCCACGCGCAAGCTGAGTCGTTGCTGGAAGTCGGTCTGATACTCCGCCGCCGCCGCCGCCGTGCCGCCACGCCCGGCGATGAGGTCCGCGAGGTGCGACATCTGGTGGATGCTGGGGCGGCCATTGAGGCGCATCAATTCCTCCCACGCAAATGCCCGCCGTGTCGCGGCGTCTTCGCCCGTGAGGTGCGGTAGATTTTCCACGAAGAGATCGGTCATCAACGCTCCCCAGCCCGCGCGGCAAAGCGAAGTCGTGCCGTCCCAATCCATGAGCACGTGGCGGATCGGGCGCTTGCGGAAAGTGGGCGCGAACTCGATGCGGCTCATGCGCGGAGTAGGTAGGTTTGGAAAAGTGGCGACATTGTGGGAGTAAAAGTGAAATTTTTTTGGCGGGAACTCTTAACTCTTAACTCTTAATTTTTTAACTCCGAACTCTGAACTCTGAACTTCGAACGGTGAGTGCTTGCGGACGTTCAGAGTTCAGAGTTCGAAGTTCAATTTTTCGCTCCCTTGCCTCGCGGGAGTGTGCCTGTTAGAGCGATGGGCCATGCCAAATAATCATTTGCCTTTCGATCTCTGCGAGCCGCTCGGGCTCAAGAAGGGACAGCGTCTTGAGGGGATCGAGCACAAGCAGGTGGAATCGGGGGAATACAAAAAGAAGCTGAAAGAAGCGCAGCTTTCGTTGCTGAGTTGGCAGCGGAAATGGATGGAGACGAAGGCGAGTGTGGTCATCGTCGTGGAGGGGGCGGATGCGGCGGGGAAGGGGGGCGCGATCAAGCGCGTCGTGGAGAAGCTGGACCCACGGCTTTTGAAAGTTCACTCCATCGTGAAGCCGACGGAGGAGGAGAATCAGCATCACTATTTGTGGCGGTTTTGGAACAAGCTGGCGGCGGCGGGGCAGATGGTAGTTTTTGATCGTTCGTGGTATGGGCGCGTGCTGGTGGAGCGGGTGGAGGGCTTTTGCAGTGCGAAGGAATGGAAGCGGGCGTATCGGGAGATCAATGAATTTGAGCGGCAGCTCATGGATGGCGGGGCGCTGGTGCTGAAGTTTTTTTTGGCGATCAGCGAGAGCGAGCAGCTCGTGCGTTTTAAAGAGCGAGAGGCAGATCCGTATAAGCACTGGAAGATCAGCGAGGAGGACTGGCGGAATCGCGCGCATTGGAAAGAGAACATCGTGGCGGCGGAGGAGATGCTGGTGGAGACCTCCACGGAGCGCGCGCCGTGGCACGTGATCGGTGCGAACTACAAATGGTTCACTCGGGTGAAGATGGTGCGGACGATTGCGGAGGCGATGGAGCGGGCGGCAAGGGAGGTGATATGAAATTTAAACTTCGAACTCAGAACTTCAAACTCCGAACTTCGAACGAGTTGGCTTCTGCGAATGATTGCGAGGCGGGAGGATCGCGCACGTTCAGAGTTCGAAGTTCAGAGTTCAGAGTTCAGAGTTTTGTATTGGCCTTCGCCGCATTGTGCCTGCTCGCTGGCTGCGAAAAGGGCCAGGAGCAGCGCGACGCTCTGGACACTGCCGACAAGCGGATGAAAGTGGGCGCGTTTGCTGGCGCGGCTCAGGCCTACGAGGCGGCGCTGGATGGCACGGAGAAGACGGCGGAGGTGCATTACAAGCTGGCGATGCTTTACGATGAAAAGCTGAAGAGCCCGCTGGATGCGATCCATCACTACGAGCGTTACCTTACTTACTTGCCGAAGGGTGGACACGCAAAGGAGGCGACGACGGCGAAGGCGGATTGTGAGAAGCGGCTGCAAACGAAGATGAGCAAGGAAGGGCTGATGAGCACTGCCGAGGCGGTGCGCTTGCGGGGGATCAATGAGCGGCTCACCCAACGCATCGCCGAGCTGAGTGTGCCAAGGCCCAATGTGGGCCCGCGCACGGCGAACCCGGATGAAAAAGATCCGCTGCCGCCGGGGGCAAAACAATACGTGGTGGCCAAGGGCGACACGTTGGCTTTGATCGCGATGAAGTTTTACAAAAATAGGGCGATGGCCTCGCACATCAAGGACGCGAACTTCAATCAACTCGGCGGAAAAGACATCCTCCACCTCGGCCAAACGCTCATCATCCCCGAGCTGCCAGCGAAGAAAAAGCGGTAGCGCACGGCGCACCTCGCCATCGCCGAGCGCTCCGGTTTCGATCTCTTCATCCTCGCCGACAAAAACCTGCGCTATCAGCAAAACCTCACCACCCGCAAGATGGCCATTCTG
>JAYVQK010000255.1:0-17983 GCA_043757005.1 Verrucomicrobiaceae bacterium | reverse complement strand
AGGCGTCCCGCCTGTGCCACTTTCGCAAACGCGCTTTATTCAGCGTTTCAGAGGGATAAAATGCACCACTCCCTGTCTGTTTATATTCAAGAGTTGGTATTAAGGGGACTCCCGAAAACTCGTGGTGACGGATCTGGAGTGCGGGGGCAAGACCCCGCTCTGGCGGGCGAGGAACGAGCGGGTGGGCCAGTCGCTCGCCAATCCGACAGTGCGCCCACCCGAAGGCCCCTCCAGAGCGGGGTCATGCCCCCGCACTCCAGAGGCACCGCTCCCAAGTCCAAAAGTGTCAGTTTTCGGGAGTGCCATTCAGCACCGCTTCGTGACAGAGCGTGGTAAAAAGCGAACTCTGAAGAAACTAAACCAACCTCGATATTTAGCGGATGATAAGGACAGTCTGGCTACTCGGGAGCGGTGCGCGGGACGGCCATTTCTTTCAGCCCCTCGGGCGTGAATTCATGGTCGCCGTAGGTCACGTCGTGTTTGATGCGGGAGCCGTCCAACTCGGTGGATGAATCTTTTCGCGAATGCACGGATAGGTTGGCGGGGATGGGCCGGCGTTTGTCGTCGTTGGCTACGCTGGTGGTGTCTATGCGCAGCGCGAGCTGGCCAGAGGCGGAATACTTTTCCACGCGGAGCGGGATGAAGCGGCGCGCGTCCACCCAACTGCGGACGCTGGCATAGGGCGAGTGCTGGCCCTTGCCGGGTTTGGATTCGAGGATTTGGCACGTCACGCGATCCACGACTTCAGTGCCGACGATGGATTGGTTTTCCCACGCGTAGAAGTTTTCGAGCACATCGGCGTAGGACAGGTCGCTGCCGAAGAGCGGCTCTTTCATCTGCGCGGCATCGAGCGGGCGCAGGGTGTTGGGTGGCAGGAAAAGAGAGCCGGTCGCGGGTTGGTTCGCTGCTTTGTGCAAGAGGACGGCCTCTCCTTTTCGCTCCTTGGGCCAGAGGACTTGATAGACGACATCGGTGGCCGTTTTCGTGCGGCGTTGTTTGATCTGGAGTTGGAGTGCGACTTTTGCAGCGCCGGGTTGCTGGACTTCCAGCTTCAGCCGCACGTAGGACGAGCCATCTTGCTGCAAGACGGCGAGCCGCGCGGCGAGGTCTGTGCCAGTCATGGCGGATGGCGACGTGTCGGCGGCGATGGCGCTGGAAACGAGGATGGCTGCGGTCGCGAGGGCGGTAAGTTGGTGAAATGATTTCATGATATTTTGTGCGGTGAGTGTTAGCCCTGCATTGCGAGGCTCGGTGTGAGCCGTGAGCTGCGCCACGCGGGATAGAGGCCGCTGATCACGCCGACGCCGACGGCGATCACGATGGAGACGAGCATGAGGCCGGTGCTGAGATCGGGCTCCAGGAGGCCGTGGATGGCGGGCAGCGTCTCCAACACTTTCACGCCAGCAGCGCCGATGAGCACGCCTCCGATGCCGCCAAGGAAGCCGAGCAGCGCGGATTCCCACAAGACCATGCGGATGACGCGGGCACGCTTCCAGCCGATGGCGAGCAGGATGGAAATCTCCTGCTTTCGCTCGAAGACGGTCATGAGCATCGTGTTCATCACGCCGAGAACGCCGACGATTACGGCGAGCAGCGAGGTGCCCCAGCTCATCGCGCTGATGAAGCGATACGCCTGGCTGTTGCCGACGTGCTCGCCCGCGATCATCGCGCGGGCTTCCGGGACGAGGCTGTTGATTTGCCCGCAGAGCTTTTTCAGATCGTCCTCGCTCATCCCGGGATCGGCGCGGAGGTCTATGATGTTGATTTTTCCCTCATTGCCCGTGATTTCCTGAAAGAGCGGCAGTGAGAGAATCACGGAGCCATTTTCCACCAGCGCACCGCCGTTCACGATGCCGACAACGGACAATTCCTTCGCCTCGATCTGAATCGGGTCGCCTACTTTCTTCTTGAGCACCTCGGCGGCTGTCTGGCCGAGGACGACTGCTGGCTCCTTCGCGTCGTGGGGCATCCGGCCGGAGATGAGCTTGAGGCTCTTCCACGAAAAGCCGCCCCATTCGCGGGCCGAGACGACCATCATCGAGGAGTCCTCGATGCTCGTCAGATCCACGAAGATTGCACATGTGGCGGCGACGCGCGGCAGGCTGGCGATGCGATCGCGCACGCTGGCGTCGAACGGCTTTGGGGCGAGTGCGCTGCCCATGTTGCTGACGACGATGTCGGTGCCGCGCGCCTTCATCCCCGCCGCCCAGCTTTGCTCAAACCCACGCGAAATGCCGACCAGTGCCACGACGGCGGCGATACCGATGGAGATGCCGACGAGCGTAAGTCCGGTTCGCACCGGGCGACGCAGCAGCCCACGGACTACGATGGTGAAAAAGTTCATGTTGCGAGGTCGGATATGATTCGTCCGTCTTTCATCTGAACCGTCCGCGAAGCCCGTTGAGCGATACTTGGGTCGTGCGTCACGAGCACGAGCGTCATGTTTTGTTCGCGGTGCAGGCGGATGATGAGGTCGAGAATGAGATGCGCATTTTCGCTGTCGAGATTGCCCGTGGGTTCATCCGCGAGCAGCACGGATGGGCTGTTGGCGAGGCTGCGGGCGATGGCGACGCGCTGCCTCTCCCCGCCGGAGAGTTTGGCCGGGAAATGATCGCTCCGCTCCGCGAGTCCGACAGACTTCAGCAACAAGTCGGCACGCTCTTTTCGCTGCGCTGCGCGCATGTCAGTTTCAAACATCGGTATCTGCACATTCTCCAGCGCGGTGAACGTCGGCAGCAGATGAAACGCCTGGAAGATGATGCCGATCTCTCGCGCGCGGTAGGTCGCTGGCTCGGGCAGGTCGGGGATCGAGTTGCCGCGATAGTGCAGCGTTCCTGCGCTGGGAAAATCGAGCGCGCCGAGCATCTGGAGCAGCGTCGTTTTTCCACATCCACTCGGGCCGGTGATGGCGACGAATTCACCCTCGGCGATGCAAAAGTCCACACCGCGCAGCGCCTGCACACGGCCATCATCGAATTCCTTTTTCAACCCGACTGCGGAATAGACGTGCGACTTCATAGCTGGATTTTAGATGCGCGCCATTGAGCGCCCACGCGCGGATTGCCAAGGCTGCGGAGGAGATGCAGCAGCGCATGGCGGTAGTTGGGGAAAGGATGCAGCTCGTCTGGCTCCGCAGGTGCAAGCGACGGCGCAAGCCGAGGCAACTCCGCGTGCGGCACGCCTACGTGCAGATGATGCACGCCGTGAAAAGGCTCGTGGAGTAGTGTGAAAGCCACGACCCGTCCGGGCCAGCCATCGGCCACGATGCTGCGCGTGGAGCTGTTCACCGTGCTGCCTGTCAGCCCGACGTGCTCGATGTATTTGCGCCAGCTTTGCAGGTTCCCGGCGATGAATGACGGCACCAAATACATCCACAGAAAATAGCGCCAGACCTGCCAGTGCGTGACGGCTGCAATGATGCCGATCCATACGACGACCATCAGCGCCAGTTCCGCCCAGATGCGGCGGCGCACCTTCCGGCTGCGAATCGGCGAGCCGACGCGCAGGAAAATCCGAAGGAAAAGAAATGGCAGGAAAAGCAGGCCCGCAGTCAGTTCGAGGAACGCGGCGAGCATCCTGGCCCATCGCGGCGAGGCAGGATGGACGAACGGCCAGAGTTCCTCGTCGCGCTCGGTGCTGAGGTGCATGTGATGCAATTGATGCGCGGCGCGGTAGAGGCTGAAGCTCATAAAGCTGAACACGCCGAGGAGGACGCCATCCAACTCATTCAAGCGGCGATTCCGCCGTAGGAGACCGTGGGACGCCTCGTGAAAACCCACGCCGGCACCGTGCATGAGATGGCTGGCGAGCAGGACGAGCGGCACTGCCAGCCAAAGCGATGACCGGCTTTGCAAGACGGCAGCCAGTGCAATCTCGGTGATGAGAAAGAGGGCGACCACGATCTGAAAAGCCGAGCGGCTGACCCAATGCGGTGGATGTAATTCGGCGGCGTTCATCATAGATTGGAGGTCAAGATTTCGGGCGAGCGGCAGACGCCCGCCAGCACGGCGAGGTAGATACGGCCCACGTTTTGGATGTCTTCGAGGGGGAAGAATTTTTCCCGGAACAGCCACGCAACTTCCAGCGCATCGCCCTGCTCGTTGATCTCGCAGGCGAGGTCGAAGCGAGCCGTGCCTGTGGAGCGCATCCTGAGCTGGAGCGACAGCCCCGGCACCGCGACATCGGGGACGGGATGGTTTTGCAGGGCGAAGCGCACCTCGAAGATCGGATTGCGTCCCGGCGCTGGCGACTCGCCGAGCGCACGCACGAGTTCGGCAAAGGGCATGGCATTGGCAAAGGAATCCACCGTGGTCTGATGCACGGCGCGAAGAGTGTCGGAGAATGTCCGCGCTCCCTCTATTTGGCCGCGCAGCGGCACGATGCCGGAGCAGTAGCCCATCGTCTCGCGCACGCTCTGTTTGCTTCGATTCGCCACGGGCGTGCCCACGAGGATGTCATTCGCGCCCGTCCATTTGGACATGGCGATTTGAAACGCGGCGAGCAGTGTGCTGAAGAGCGTCGTGCCATTGCGGCGGGCAAGATCGCGCACCGCGCGGCCAAGGTCGGCGGGCACCTGCGTCACCCATCTTTGCTGCATGCCGCCGCGTGGGGCGTCCCACAGTCTGCGCGATCCAGAGAGATGCGTTTTCCAAAAACTCGCGCGCTGCTCCAATTCCGCAGGCTGCCAGAAAGCACGCTCGGCGGCACCCCACTCTGAATAGGAAAGTGGCACGGGCGGCAGCGCCGCAGCGCCGCCCCGAAGCCCGAGCACGTAAGCCGCGAACAAGTCCTGCACGAACACACCCAGCGTCCAGCCATCGGCGATAGCGTGGTGAATCGCGAGCACGAGCACATGGTCATCTGCCGCGCGGCGGAATACCTCCGCGCGATACAGCGGGCCTTGCACGAGATCAAAAGGCGCGCTGAAAACTTCCGCCGCGAGTTCTTCGATGGCCTCCGGCTGTCGCTGTGAAGATGAGAGTTCGCGGAACAGCATCGCCGGTTTGCCGGCCTTCCGAATCATCTGCACGGGCTGGCCTTTGCCGGGTAGGAACGAGAGGCGAAACACCTCCTGCCGATCCACGACTTTTTGCACCGCCGCCTCGCAGCCCTGCGGGGTGAGCAGCCCGCGCACATGGATCATCGCGCAGATGTTGTTCGACACGTCGGCGGCGGGCACGGGCGAAGTCTCCCACAGTTCCCGCTGCGGAAAAGTGAGCGGATGAAGGCGACCCTCGCCGCTCTCCAGCCATTGCTTCAGGCGGGCTCGGTTGTCTTGGGACATACGGCGATTTCAGGCGCGAGTTTCCAGCGCCAGTTCCTTGGATGCAGGTGCGGCTGCATCGCCGAGCAGTCGCTCGATCTCATCATCGGAAAGCGCATCCAAATCCACTTCATCCGTGGCTGCCAGTGCTTCTGCCGGTGGCTTGGTTGAGGCCGGTTCGCCGCCCATGTGTTCCATGAGCAAAGTCACGATCTGCCCGATGGTGCGTGCGCGCATCAGGCTCGCGGGGGGCAGTGCAACTCCGATGGCGCTTTCCAGCGAGTTTTCGATCTCAACGGCCATCAATGAATCCAGCCCCAAGTCCGTGAGCGGCTGGTCGGCGCGCAAGCCCTCCGGCTTCACGCGCAGCACCGCGCCCACGACATCGCGCACCGCCTGGCCGATGATGTCGGCGCGCTCGTCCGGCGCGCACGATTCGATCTTGAGCCGCCAGTCGCTTCTCGCCCCGCTGGTCTCCGGCCCTTCGACGCCTGCGGCGAAAATACGCTCCAGCAAAGGACTCTCCTGACTGCCCCGGAATGATTGCCGCCACTTAGCCCAATCCACTCGCAGCGCCATCGCCTGCGTGACGCCGGCATTGAGAAATGACTCCAGCAACACGACCACTTCGCCCGGAGACAAAGGCGTGGTGCCCTGCCGCGCGAGATACTCCGCCACACGCTCGTTGCGGGCTACGTAGCCTTCGCCGCCGAGCGCGCCCCAATTGATCACGAGCGCAGGCAGGCCGATGGCCCGGCGGTGATGTGCGAGCGAATCGAGGAAGGCATTTGCAGCCGCGTAGTTCGCCTGCGCGGGATTTCCAAAAATGCTCGAGACCGATGAGAACATCACGAAGCAATCCAGCGCCATGCTGCGTGTGCCTTCGTGCAGCAGCCATGCGCCGTGCGCTTTCGGGGCCAGCACGGCGCGCATCCGTTCGCGGGTGAGCGAGGCGAGCGGTGCGTCATCAATCACCATCGCCAAATGGAACACGCCCTTCAGCGGGTGCCCGGCTGTTGAAATCACAGCAAGCAGCCGCTTCACGTCCTCCGGCGATCCGGCGTCCGCCAGCACGACTTGCACGTCCACGCCGCGTGCGCGCAGCTTCGCTAGAAATGCATCCGCTTCCGGTGTGGTCGGGCCGCTGCGACTGGTGAGCACGAGATGCTTCGCGCCGCAGTCCGCCAGCCATTCGGCGAGCACTTTGCCGAAGCCCCCGAATGCGCCCGTGATCAAATACGCACCATCCGGCTTCACCGCGAACGCCGGCACCAGCGGCTCGCCGCGCCGCGCGACAAATGGCTCGGGAAAGGACACGATCACTTTGCCGGTGTGTTTGCCCTGCGCCATCAAGCGGAACGCCACATCAATGCGGCACGCCGGGAACGAGCGAAATGGTAGCGGTTGCAACGCGCGTTGCGCGACGAGGCCGGCGATCTTTTCCAGGAGCTTCCGCGTCCGCTCTTCATCGCCGCTGAAAATCGCGTCCATCGCAACGACGTGGAAAGATGCGTTCTTGCGCAGCGGCCAAAGCGGGATGCGGGAGTTTTGATAGATGTCGCGTTTGCCGATTTCGATGAAGCGACCGAACTGCGCGAGGCAAGAGAGGCCCATCGGGATGGCTTCGGCGGCGAGCGCGTTCAGCACCACATCCACGCCTTTCCCATCGGTGAGTTCCATGACGGATTCCGCAAAGTCGGCGCGGCGCGAATCAACGACGTGCTTCACTCCCAGCGTCGCCAACAGCGCGCGCTTCGCGGGGCTGCCCGCGCTGGCGATCACCTCCGCGCCGAGATGATGCGCGATCTGGATCGCCGCCATCCCCACGCCGCCCGCGCCTGCATGAACGAGGACGCGCTCGCCCTCCTGCAAGTTTGCCACGGTTTTCAGCGCGTGCCACGAGGTCATGAAGACCACTGGCAGCGTCGCGGCTTCTTCAAAAGAGAGTCCGTCCGGGATCACACGCACATCGCCAGCCCGCGCCATCGAGTGCGTCGCGAGACCAAACACCGCGAGGCCAAACACGCGGTCGCCCGGCGCAACGTGCGTCACGCCGCTTCCGACGGCCTGCACCACGCCGGCCACTTCGTCGCCGAAGATGCGGGCATCCGCCGTCTCGGCGGGATAGAGAGCGAGCGCCTTCAGCACATCGCGGAAATTCATGCCCGCCGCGCGCACTTCGATCATGACTTCACCCGCGCCGCAGACTGGCAGCGTGAAGGGCACCAGGCGCAGCGCATCGAGCAGCCCGCGCTCGCGGGACTCCAGCCGCAGCGGGACTTCGCGGGCGAGCACCTGCTCGCGCGGCTCCAGCCCGCGAGCGATGCGCCGGACATAGCGCGCCTCACCGCGAAACGCGACTTCGCGCTCGGCGTCGCGCTGTTGCAGTTCGGTCCAGAGCAGCGTGTCGTCTTCGGCGGATGCAACGGGCGGGAGGTCAATGCCACGGCAGGTGAAATTCGGGTGCTCATTTGCAATCACGCGCATCAGGCCGATGGCGGGCGCTTGCGCCAGCGCCACGGCATTGTCTCGTCCGACCGCTTGCGCTCCGCGCGTCACCACATCCATGCGCAGCTTTGCCGCCGGGCTGCTGATTCCCAGCGCCTGAGTCAGATGGAATAGACCATCGGTGCCCAGCATCGCCGCGTCTTTGCCGGAACCCGGCGCGGACTCGTCAAGACTCCACAAAAAGACGAAACGCTCCGGCGCTTCATCGTCGCAGGCGTCGAGCAATTGCTTCCAATCCTCATGAACCCCGGCGCGCAGTGTGAACGCATCATTTTCCTGCGTCACGAAGGTGCTGCCGCGATGCGCGACGCGACAGCGCACGCCACTGGCGCGGAGCTGCGCGGCGAGTTGGTCGCCGAGGCCGGACGCATCCGCGAACACGAGCCATGATTTTTCCAAAGGCGCTTCGACCGCAACCGGCGCACTCGCGACCGGCTCGCTCCACGCCTTGCGCGCCATGAGGCCGATGAGGCTTTCGCCGCCTTGCGTGCGTTTCAAGCCAGACAGCGATGCCGTCTCGCTGAAGCCGGATTCGCGCAACACGGCTTCCCATTGCGAGCGTTGGAGGAGGGGGTGATTCGGGCGCAGATCTCGGTCAGTGAAACGCCACCAGCCGCTCGTGAGACCGAAGACCGCGTTTAGCCACAAATGCGGCGTGGCCACGTCCACGAAGAGCAGACTTCCGCCCGGTGCCAGCAGGTCGTGGATGTTGCGCAGCGCGACACGCACATCGCTCACGGCATGAATCACGTTCGTGCCAAGAATGATGTCCAAAGAGCCAAGCTCGAACTCCTGCTCGGTGCCCGACTTTTCGAGATCGAAGGTCTTGAATTCCACCTCGGGAAAGGCCGCGAGCTTCTGCCGCGCCGATGGGAAAAACGCGGCGGACACGTCGCTGAACACATAGCTGTGCAGGCCGCGCTCGATGAGCGGGAGCACTTGCGAAGCGAGTCCGCCGGTGCCCGCGCCGATTTCCAGGATGCGCAGCCCGCGCCCCTCGGGAAGCTGGCGCGCGACTTCCTCGACGGCACGGCCAATGGCTGCGAGCCACGGGCTGGTGATGAGGCCGTCGCCGTAAAACTGATCCAGCAACTCCGCTCCTCCGCTAGTGAAAAGCACCTGCACCGCGTCTTTTTCGCCACGCAGGATCGGGCCGAGTTCCGCGCAAGTCGCGCCGCAAAGCAATGCTTCGGGCAGGTGACCAGGATACGTTCCGAGGCTTGCACGCAGAAGGCTCGGCGCGGAGTCCGCGGCGGCCACAAATGCTGGCGTTGACCGATAACCGTCGCCGTCTTTGGTCAGCAATTTCTGCTGCACAAGATTATCCGCCAACTGCGCGAACGACGGCAGCATGAGGTCTGTGACGCCCAGCGAGTTTGCAGTGAATACTCCATCTGGGCTGCGGCCTGAGCCCATCTCGCGTAAACCCTGCGCGACTTGCGCTGCGGTCAATTCATCCCCGGCGGCACTGGCAGCATCGAGGCTATCGCGTCCGCGCATATCCAGCACTTGATCGAGCGCGTGCTGCGCGACGGCGTGCAGGCGAGTCAGCGGCACGGGGGCTTGATGCGCGGGCTTCACGCCGGGTGTTTTTTCCCACGCGAGGTGGTAGATCAAATCGCGGCCTTTACCCGTCCTGCCCGAACGCCGCGAGCCCTCCACGCTGATCGCGCGGAAGCCATCAATGCGCACACAGGGCCTGCCCACCTCGTCGTATAAATCAATGCCGCCCTCGACGAACTCGTCGTTCGCCTGCTTCACACCGGCCCGCACGAGGCTCGATGCACCGGGCGAGCGTAGAAACAAAATGCGAGCGAAGCGCACCGGCAACCGCAGCCCGGCAGTGCGGCCTTCAACCGTCGCAGCGCCAGCGGAGAAAATTTGCAACGCCCCATCGAAGAGCACCGGGTGCAGCGGGTATTCACCCGCACGATGAGCTATCGCAGCGCCCAGCGAAACGCGGCCCGCCGAGCTTCCAGCACTCGCCGACAATTCGCGAATGGGCCGAAACTCTTCGCCGTAGCGCAGCCCGAGATCGCTCATGTGGCCGTAAAAAGTGTCGAGTCCCACGCTCTCCATGTCGGGCACCTCCCACGTCGTTGCCGCGAAGGACGACTCGGTGCGTTCACCACGCATCGCTCCGACGACATGCACCGACCACGACGCGCCATTTTCAAACCGGCTCTGGATGGAAAAGGTGCGCTCCGTGAGGTCATAAGTCAGCTCCAGCAGCAGGCCGGAGGGAGGATCGGGCAGGATGAGCGGCTTGCGAATCTCGAAATCTTCCACGACGAACGGGCGGCCCTCGAACAATTGCACGCCCGCTTCGAGCACCATCTCGACGAACCCCGCTGCGGGAAAGACGATGAGATTTTCGACGCGATGGTCCTTCAAGAAAGCCATGTGTCGACCATCGAGCCGCGTGATCCAAGTCGGCGTCGCTCGCGGCAAGCGGATGTCCAGCAACCCACGTCCGCCCGGTGCCAGGCGACCTTCGCGAATCTCGTTGGATTCATTCCACCACCGCGCCTTGTCCCACGAGTAGGCTGGCAGCGCGAGGTGTCGCCGCGACGGCGTCATGGCCGCGAAGTGGAGCGTCACGCCCGCCAGATGCAGATCCATCGCAGCTTCCAGCAATGACTCGTGCTCCCGCTCGCGTCGCGCCGAGGCGATGGTTACGGGTTTGCCGCCAAGACATTCCTGAATGGAGCGCACCAGTGCCGGGTGTGCGCCAAGCTCCAGCCAAACATCCACGCCGAACTCCGACAGCGCCGAGATCGCGGATGCAAATTCCACCGGCGCGCGCACGCCGCGCGACCAGTGGCTTGCGTCGCAGGCTGCTCCAGCGAGTTGTTTCCCCGCGACCGTGCTGAAAAATGGAATCGTCTCTGCGTGTGGTGAGAGGCCGTTCAGGGCCACGTTCAGTGCGTCGGCGGCGGGCTGCATCATCGCGTGATGAAAGGCGTGGCTCACTTGCAGGAAGCGCGCGAAAACGCCCTGCGATTCCAGCTCGGTGGCGATGGCTTCCAGCGAAGTCCTCAAGCCGGACAACGTCAGCGAGCGCGGGCCGTTGAACGCAGCGATGCTCACCGTGCGATCGTGCCGGGCGATGATGGCGCGTGCTTCATCCGCGCTCATGCCGACTGCCAGCATCGTCCCGCCAGCCGCCGCACACTCATCCATAAAGCGCCCGCGATGCACGATGATCTTGGCTGCTTGTTCCAATGTGAGGATGCCCGCCACGCATGCCGCCGCGATTTCGCCAACGCTGTGGCCGACGACCGCCGCGGGCACGATGCCCCACGATTTCCAAAGCTCCGCGAGCGCCATCTGCATTGCGAATATCGCGGGCTGCGAAATTTCCGTCCGCTTGATTTGCGAGTCCGCTTCGGTGCGCGCGAGTTCCTCCAGCAGCGAGGTTTTTGCCCACGGGCGCATTGCCTCGTCGCAAGCCTCCATCATTCGTCGGAACACCGGCTCATGCCGCATGAGTTCGCGGCCCATGCCCCACCATTGCGGGCCTTGGCCGCTCATCACAAAGACCACGCGCGCCGCCTGCTCGCGCCGTGGAGCGAAGGCCGCACGCACCTTCGGGCCTGCCTGGCCCATCGAGAATGCACTGAGTTCCTGCACCATTTCGGACATGGACGAAGATGTGATCGTGAGCCGGTGCGAATGATGATTGCGCCGTGCTCCGAGCATGTAGGTGATGTCCGGCAGCATCGGCGAACTGCCGTTCAATTTTGAATGATCGTCAAGCCACGCGCTCAACCTCCAAGCGGCAGCGCGCAATGATTCCTCGGAACGAGCGGAGAGCATCAAAGGCCACGAGTGCTCTGGGTGGGCGATCCCGTGCTCGTGGGACTGCGGCGGTGCCTCGGTCAGGACGACGTGCGAATTCGCACCGCCAAAGCCGAACGAATTCACGCCCGCGACGCGAGTGCCAGCCGTGGGAGGAAAGGGTTCGTTCTCCACGGGCACGCGGAGTTTTAGCGCGGCGAAATCAATGTTCGGATTCGGCGTCTCGAAATGCAGGTTGGCGGGAATCCGCCCATGCTTGAGCATCAGCACCGCCTTGACCAATCCCGCCACGCCGGACGCCGTTTCCAAGTGCCCGAGATTCGTTTTCACAGAGCCGATGACGAGCGGCGCATCCGCCGCGCGATCCGCGCACAGTGCCTCCGCAAGCGCGTGTGCCTCGATGGGATCGCCCACCGCCGTGCCCGTGCCGTGCGCCTCGACGTAGCCGACCTGCGAAGGTGTGACGCCAGCGTCCACGCACGCAGCGCGGACGAGCCGCGCTTGCGCTTCCGGGCTTGGGAGCGAGATGCCATTGGTGTGGCCGTCTTGATTTACGGAGGAGCCGAGGATCACCGCGTGAATCGGATCGCCGTCCGCGATGGCGTCCGAGAGGCGTTTCAATAAGACCATGCCCGCGCCTTCGCCGCGCACGAAACCATTCGCTGACGCATCGAACGCCTTGCACTTGCCCTCCGGCGACAGCATCCCGGCCTGCGAAAATCCGATGAACCCATCCGGCGTAATCATCACCGTCACGCCGCCCGCCATCGCCGACTTGCAGCGCCCCGCCAGGATGTGCTCGCACGCGACATGCACCGCCGTGAGCGCTGACGAGCACGCCGTGTCCATCGCCATGCTCGGGCCGGTGAGATTCAGGCAATAGGAAATGCGATTCGCCGCGATGCTGTGCGCGCTGCCCGTGGGCGTGTGCGCGCTGATGCCCGCGCGATCCGTCGAGCTGTGCTGGATGCCCTGATAGTCGTTGTGGGAAATGCCGATGAACACCCCGATGTCCGTGCCTTTCTCGAAATCCAAAACCAGCCCTGCGTCTTCAATCGCCTCCCAGGCCGTCTCCAGCAGCAGCCGTTGTTGCGGATCAATGTAGGGAGCCTCGCGGGGAGAAATGCCGAAAAACTGCGGATCAAACTGATCAATCCCCTCCACAAATCCCCCGCGCTTTGCGACGGACTTCCCCACCAGCCCCGGCTCCGCGTCGTAAAACCGCTCCACATTCCAGCGGTCGGCAGGCACGTCGCAAACTCCCTCCCGACCCTCGATGAGCAATTTCCAAAACGACTCCGTATCATTCACACCACCGGGAAAGCGGCAGCCGATGCCGATGATGGCGATGCCCTCCTTGGTTGCGGGCGGAGTTTCCTCATCACGTCCATTCTTCGGTAGGCCGTTTTCGCGGTGACCGCGTAAAGGATTCCGGCGTCGAGTGTCGTTAGTAGTATTAAATTTGGACATCGTCGCTGTATTCGCGGGCCGGGAAGCGGCTGGTCGTGTTGGAACGCCAATTTTTTAAGAATTGATACAGCCTGACCTGCGTCGAGCGGCGAACTAGAGCAACAATATGTGCGGCATCGCAGGCATCATTCATCTGTCCGGGCTTCAAAAGGTGCCCGAGGGCGTCATCCAAATGATGTCGCGGGCGCTCTTTCATCGCGGGCCGGATGAGGAAGGTTTTCTCCAGCGTCCGGGGCTGGCGCTGGCTTCGCGGCGGCTGAGCATCGTCGGCCTTGCCGATGGGCAGCAGCCGATGACGAATGAGGATGGGAGCGTCTCCGTGGTGTTCAATGGCGAGTTGTTCGATCATGCGGAGAGACGCGCGGACTTGGAAAAGCGCGGGCATCGGCTGCTCACACATTGCGACACGGAGATCATTCCGCATCTTTGGGAGGAGCATCAGGAGGGAATGTTTGAGCGACTGCGCGGGCAGTTTGCAATTGCGCTGTGGGATGAGCGACGGCGACGGCTCACGCTCGGTCGCGACCGCTTCGGCATCTCGCCGCTTTATTGGACGAGGCAGGGCGACTGGCTGCTTTTTGCGTCCGAGATCAAAGGGCTGCTCGCCTCGGGCATGGTGACGGCCAAACCGGATTTATGTGGCCTTGATCACATCTTTACCTTCGCCGCCATGCCGGGGCCGGTGACTTGCTTTGAAGGCGTGCAGCTTTTGCCTGCCGCGCATTATTTGCAAATCACTCCGGGTGACACATGGGGCGCGGCAGCCGACATCAGCGAGCGCACTTATTGGCAGATGGATTTCCCGGATCAGGGCGATGAAGACCCCGGCTCAAACCCGCGAAAGCTGGTGGATGAGTTCGAGGACGTGTTGCTGAAGGCTGTAGAAAAACGGCTCCGCGCCGATGTGCCGGTGGGCGCCTATCTCTCGGGTGGTCTCGATTCGAGCATGATCGTGGCGATGGCCTGCAAGCTCAAGGGATCGGCGATCAACACCTACACCATTCGCGTGGACGATCCCGCGCTCGACGAACTTAGCGCGGCAAATCTTACGGCCCGGCACATCGGCACGAAGCCGCCCATCGTGCAGGATTTCCGCGCCAGCGACGCGCTGGAAACGTATCCGCAATTGATACACGCTGCGGAGGCACCGGTGATTGATACGTCCTGCGCGGCGCTGCTCCAGCTCGCCCGGCGCGTCCATGCCTGCGGGCAAAAAGTAGTGCTCACCGGCGAAGGCGCGGACGAGTGGCTGGCGGGGTATCCGTGGTATAAAATCGCGAAAGTGCTCGGCGCGCTCGACGCTATACCGGGCCTGCGGCTGAGCGATGCGGTGCGGCGCGCGTATCTCCGGCTGAACAAGGTGCCGCATTACCCGGCGGAATATCGGGGCAGCCTCGAAGCGTCCGTGGGCGGGCCGAATGCGTGGATAGATTCCTACGGCGTGCTCGCGCTCTCCAAGCTCCGCTTTTACGCCGCGCCGATGCGCGAAGTGCTGGTGCAAAGTCGGCCTTGGGCGGGGCTGGGAATCAATCTGGAACGCGCCAAACGCTGGGCTCCGCTCAATCGCGGGCTGTGGGTCGGCGCGCGCGTCACGCTCGCGGGACACTTGCTGCAAGCGAAGGGCGACCGCGTCTCCATGCACTCCTCGGTGGAAGTGCGCTACCCGTTCCTCGATGAGGATGTCTTCGACTTCACCGCTAAACTTCACCCCCGCTGGAAGCTGCGCTGTTTCCGCGACAAACACCTCCTCCGCCTCGTTGCCGAGCGATGGCTGCCGCCGGAGATTTACAACCGCCGCAAAGTCATCTTCCGCGCGCCGCTGGACAGCTTCCACATGGACCCTGAGCCGGAATTTGTCGGCGAACTCCTGAGCGAAGAATCCCTGCGGCGCACTGGCTACTTCGATGTCGCGGCGGTGCATCATTGGCGGAAAGCCTTTCGCAAAATGCGGCCCGGCTCACTGCCTCGTCTCTCGGTGGAAATGGGACTCGCGGCTGTCGTGGCGACACAACTCTGGCATCACACATTCATCGCCGGCTCGCTCGCTGACCTGCCCACGAGGACGGGCTAAAGTTTCTCCAGCGCCTCGCGCCCGCGCTGTTTGACGACGGGGTCGTCTTTCTCCACGTCGGGCATCGCGATCCCCTTGGCGAGGAAACGCCGCGCGTCTTCCTTCCGCCCCATCTGTGCGTAGGTGAGGCCCAGCTCGATGTAGTGCATGAGGCGGTTGGGATTGATCGCGATTGCTTTCTCGAAGCACGTCACTGCGGCTTCATTGGTAGTAGTAGGCAGCTTGCCATACATCATCTGCGCCATCGCGCGCTTCACCGTGCCCACATCGGCGAGCACGCGGTGCCAGCGGCCCAGCACATACCAAGCGGTGTCGTTGCGCGGATCGAGTGCTATCGCCAGATCGGCGGATGCCTTGATGCGCGGCGTAGCCTCCGACTTCTCCTTGTTCCCAGCAAAGGCCAGCATTTTCCCATACGTGATCCCGATGGCGATCTGCGCCTCGGAATCATTCGGTGCCAGTGCCGCCGCATGCTGCGAATAATCCAGCGCGATGCCGCCGAGCCGGAGCTTCTCTTCTTTCGTCGCGGCGTCCGTCATCAGGTGGCGGTATTGCCGCGCGATGCGCACGAGGATGCGCACATCTTTCGGCTCCAGTTTCTCCGCTGGCAGGTAATATTGCAGCGCCTCGGTGGCCTCAAATCTCTGGTCAAAGACATCACCCTTTTTGATGAGTTCAGCAGCCGACTCCGCGCGCAGCATTGCATTGGTCAGGAATAATGCCGCCACCGCTGACAGCGCCTTGTAAAAAAATCGGGCGTTCATCGCATGGTAATCGCACGCCGACGCACCGCCGGTTGTCCCGAGGTTCCGCAAATCGCCTCAGCGCCGCGCTTCGATCAATCGGCCAGCGTTGAGAAGCCCCGCCTCGCTCAAACGCGGCCCGATGAGTTGCAGACTTGTGACGGGCACCGCCCCGTCACAGATGGGAATCGGCAGCGCCAGCGCAGGGTTTCCCGCGAAATTCACGGCGACGGTATTTTGTAGGCCGATCGTGAAGGCCTCAATCACCGGAGTCCCCGCGAAAATCGAAATCGAGGGCGGTAGCGCTTTCAACGTCGGCAGCGCGATGAAATCCACCTTCTGGAAAGTCTGCCGCAGCGCACGCTGCCACGCCGCCCGCCTTTCCAGCGCGGTGCGGTAACTCAGGTTGTATTCGATTTTCCCCAGAGCGAAGACGGCCTTCGTGCCAACGGTGATTTCACGCTCGCTGTTGAGTTTCTGATTTGAAAACCAAGCGTTTGCCAATGCCACCGTCTTCCCGTCTTTCTCCGCCTGCTCCCACGTCGCCTGGAACGCCCGATCCAGCACGACGACTTTGAACCCCTTCGCGGCGAGAGACGCATCCACAGCGCGTTCAATTTTCGGGTCAGTGCCAGCCACATAGAGCCGCCCGATTCTGATGCTTTTCGCAGGCACCTTAGCTGCTTTGTATCGCGCGGCGAACCCCGCCTGCAACAAGTCCATGCCCTCCACCAATCGAGCTACGTCCCTAGCCATCGGGCCTACGGTATCTAAATACTTCGGCGCGATGGGATACACACCATCAAGGGACACGAGGCCAAAAGTCGTCTTCAAACCCGCGATGCCGCAGCAAGCCGCAGGAACGCGGATGGACCCCCCCGTATCCGTCCCGATAGCCACATCCGCCGTCCCGTTCGCGACCGCCACGGCGGAGCCACTGGACGATCCTCCCGAGATGAGTTTGCGCTTCTCACTCACACGGTTCCTCGGCGTCCCAAAGTATCCATTGATGCCGGTAACCCCGAGCGCGAGTTCCGATAAATTCGTTTTCCCCACGAACTGCACATTGCGCGCCCGTGCGATAGCCAGACACTTCGCATCGCGCAAAGCGGGCGGGTTGTGTTTTGCGAAATACTCGGAGCCTGCAGTCGTCACAAAACCTTTCATGTCAATGAGATCCTTCACAGCCACGCGTAACTGCCCGCCGCCTGCGGGAGGGGGCCAGTAAATGATATACGCGTGGTCCGGCGACCTGCGTGCTGTGCGATTTTGCGGCGTGGAGCAGCCACTGAAAAAACTCACTGGCACGAGTATCGAGAGAGCGCATTTGGCAAACTTATGGAGATAATTTTTCATCGAGTGATGCTAATGACTATCCAGACCCACATACCCCCAGCCCCTCCACCGGTTTGATCCACGATGATGGTGCGCCACTCTTGTAATTCATGGCCATGCTCAGTCTGCAACACTGAAGCCGACTTTGATGGTTACCTGCCAGTGATGCACCTTTCCCTTGTCAATGTTGCCGCGCGTTTCGACCATCTGGAACCAGCATAGGTTCTTTACGGTCTTGTGCGCACGCTTGATTGCATTGTTGACCGCGTCCTCGATGGAAGTGGTCGAGGTGCCGGTGAGTTCGATGAGTTTATAGACGTGGTCTTTCATATTCAATGCGGAGTGCCCCAGTTGCTGCGGGAAGCCGAGGAATCGGCTGCTCTCACAAATGAGTATCGGGGCGCGCCACAGATCTGGTCGTATTTGCCCCCCAAAATTCGGGATACCGCTCGATCGTGACGTCCGCGACGCTCCGAGAGATCGGCTCGCTCTGCACTCGAGCATAGAACGCGGCCTACTTCCACACCGCACGTGCTGGTTTCGAGGGGATTGCTCACAAGGTATTGATTATGATTTAAAGAGCAAATAAAAGAGGATGCTGGCGGAGAGATTGGCGAGTTTCTTGGTGTAACAATGGGTCTTGCGGCGAAGGCGGGCGAGGCAGCAGCGGAGGCGGTTGTTGTGGCTTTCGACGGTGAAGGTGTGGGCTTTGCCTTGTAGGTGCCGATGCTCAGAGAAGATCAGGCCGTAGGGATGCCAGAAGTCGGTGCAGTAGGTGATGTGTTCGCCGTG
>JAYVQK010000254.1:0-18122 GCA_043757005.1 Verrucomicrobiaceae bacterium | reverse complement strand
ATGGGGCGGTTGCAGCGGTGCCGACGGTGATCCGGGATTTTGTGGCGAATACGCAGGCGTTCACTTTTGCTCCCGGCGAGACGGTGAAGACGTTCACGGTGATGGTGAATAAGGACAGTGCGTTTGCGGCGGATGAGACGTTCAGCGTGAGTCTGACGGGGGTGGCGGAGGCGGAGGCGGCTGTGCAAAAGGGGACGGCTACGGGGACGATCCGCAATGATGATGCGGTGCCGACTTTGAGCATCGGGAATCTGGGGGCTTTCCTGGAGGGGAATCCTACGGCGGCGGCGGGGGCGGTGCCTGCGGTGACGACGAAGGATTTGAAATTTGTGGTGAGGGCGGAGGGGACGGCGGAGGACGACATCGTCTTTACGATCAATACGCCGACCGGCGGGACGGCGACGGCGGGGAATGACTTCACTGGGCTGACGAATGTGGTGGGGACGATCCTTGCGGGGAGCACGACGGGCGAGGTGAAGGTGGTGCAGGTGCTGGATGTGACGGATGAGGCGGATGAGAGCTTCACGGTGGAGATCAGCGCGGCGTCGGTGAGTGGGAAGACGCTCGCGATCACAAAGAACCAGGCGACGGCGACGCTGCTGAATGATGATCTCACGATCCGCATCGAGGATGTGACGGTGCTGGAGGGGGCGGCTGGCGAGACGGACGCGGTTTTCCATGTGAAGTTGGGGGCGGCGAGCGGGCATGATGTGACGGTGCATTACCGGACGGTGGATGGCACGGCGATTTCCACGGGGAATGGGGCGGATTTTACGGCGATCTCGGATGCGCTGCTGACGATCCCGGCGGGGCAGACGGAGGGGACGATCACGGTGAAGGTGCATGGGGATGTGAACCATGATTTGGCGGACAATAAATTCCAAGTGGTGCTCTCGAATCCTTTGGGCGCGCGCTTTGCCAAGGCGGCGGTGGGTGGAGCAGATGTAGGGACGACGGGGGTGGGGACGATCACGGAGGAGGCGACGGATGCGCTGCCAGTCATCACGCTGGCGACTCCTGCGCTGAGTTTGAAAGAGAATGTGGCGGCGGGGAAATTTGTTTTCAAAGTGACGCTGGATCATCCGAGCGATGAGGCGACGGAGATTTTTGCGACGACGGTGGATGGGACGGCGAAGGCGGGCACGGATTACGTGGGCTTCTCGCTCCAGCGGATCGTTTTTGCGCCGGGTGAAATCACGAAGGACATTGAGGTGGCGGTGACGAATGATGCGGTCTTTGAGGCGGATGAGAGCTTTACCTTAAAGCTGTCGGACCCTCTGCGGGGGACGTTTGCGGTGGCGACGCCGACGGCTGTGGGGACGATTGAAAATGATGATGCGCGCCCGCATTTACAAATCTCCGGGCAGCAGGTGGTGGAGGGGACGGGGGGCGATAAGTTTTTGTCGTTCACGGTGCAGAAAATCGGCGCGGCGGATCCAGCTTCGGCGGTGACGTTTGATTTTGCGACGTTCGCGGATACGGCGACGGCGGGTGTGGATTACGAGGCGCTCACGGGCCACTATACGATGGCGGCGGGGGAGGCGAGTATGGCCATCAAGGTGAAAATCTTGGGCGATGCGGTGTATGAGGATACGGAGACTTTTTCCGCGAAGATCAGCAATGTGACGGGGGCGGACATCCCTTTTAAGACGGGCACAGCGACGCTGGCCGATACGGCAACGGGGACGATCACGGACGACGATCTCACGGTCGCTTTTGATCCGGCTTCGGTGACGCTGACGACGGTGGAGGGAAATCTCGGGGAGCATGATTTGGTTTTCATGGTGAAGCTCTCGGCGGTGCCGCTGCATGATGTGATGGTGGATTTTGCGGTGAGCGGTGGGACGGCGACGGCAGGGACGGATTTCACGCTTCCGTCGGAGACAAAGCTGACCTTTTTGGCCGGTGTGGATACGGCGGAGATCCGTGTGCCGATCAAGGGCGACAGCGCGCCGGAACTGGCGGAGACGCTGAAGGTGACGCTCTCGACTCCGGCGGGCTCTGGGGTGCGGCTCGCGACGACGCTAGTGCCGGCGAGTGGGGATGTGCCTGAGCATACGGCGAATGTGGGCGATGTGGCGACGGGCACGATCACGAATGATGATACGGCTCTGAGCATCAGCGATGTGCAAATCGTGGAGGGGAATTCTGGCGCGAAGAATATGGTTTTCACCGTGACGCTGAATGGTGCGAGCGCGTATCCCGTGACGGTGCATTTCGCCACGCAGGATGGCTCGGCGACGGCGACGACGGGGACGGGGGCGAGCGCGGTGATTGGGGATTACACGGCGACGACGGGGGATCTTTCTTTTGCTGCAAACGAAGTGACCAAGACGATCACCGTGCCGATCTTGGGGGATGCGGTGGCGGAGGGAGATGAGACTTTCAACGTGGTGCTCTCGGACGCAAAAGAGAGCAACGTGGTGGTGCCAGTCATCCTGCGAGACACGGCGGTGGGGACGATCACGAATGATGATGTGCCGACGTTCACGACGAGTGTGAACATCACGGATGTGAGTATCGCGGAGGGGGATTCGGGGACGAGCACGGCGATCTTTACGGTCTCACTTTCCGCGCCTTCGCCGGGCGGGGTGTCGGTGGTGCTGACGACGGTGGATGACTCGGCGATCTCGACGGGTGCTGGCGCGGATTACTTGGCGAAGACGGAGACGCTCACTTTCGCCGCTGGCGAAACGACGAAGACTTTCTCGGTGACGATCCTCGGGGATCGGCAGTTTGAGGCGGCGACGGAGATGTTTAAAGTGAAGCTGAGTGGGGCTGTGGGCACGGCGATCGCGCGGGCGGAAGCTACCGGCAACATCACGGGCTCCACCGATACGGCACCGACGCTGAGTGTGGGCGATACCATGCTGCTAGAGGGCGCGGCGGGGGATGCGAAGATGGCGCAATTCACCGTGACGCTCTCGGAGGTGGCGGGTTTTGCGGTGTCTTTCGACGCGGCGACCATCGCGGGCACTGCGACGGCGGGGGCGGATTTCACGGCGCTGGTGGCGGCTCCTTTCACGATCCCGGCGGGGCAAAAGACTTTTACTTTCTCGGTGCCGATCCTCGGGGATGCGGTGGTGGAGGGAGATGAGACTTTCCAAGTCAGTCTCTCCAACGCGAAGACGGTGACGGCGAATACGGCGCTCACTTTTACCGATGCCGTGGGCGCGGGCAAAATCCTGAACGACGACCTGACGGTGACCGTGGGCGATGTCTCGCAAAATGAGGGCAACAGCGGCACGACGCAGCTTGTGATCCCGGTGACGATCCCCACCGCGTCTCCGGTGGATGTGGTGGTAAATTTCACGGTGACGGCGGTGACGGCGACGGCGGGAGCGGGCAAGGATTTCCTGATTCCGACGAATCTCTCGGTGACGATCCCGGCGGGGCAGACGAGTGCCAATATCTCGATAGATGTGCTCGGCGATACGACGGATGAAAACGATGAGACCTTTAACGTGGTGCTCACGAGTGCGACGAACGCGCTGCTCGGCGCGGCGACGACGGCTGTCGGCACGATCAAGAATGATGATATTGCGCCGACGTTGACGCTTGCGGATGTCACGGTGATCGAGGGACGTGTTGCGAATTTCGGCGTCACGCTCAGTGCGGCTTCGGGCAAAGATGTGGTGGTGCATTGGATCACCGTGCCGGTCGCGGGCGGCGCGACTTCGGGGGTGGACTTCACGGAGCAACTCACGGCGGCGACGCTCACGATCCCGGCAGGCGATACGATTGGGAAGATCGTGGTGAGGACTACGAATGACACCACGGATGAGCTGGATGAGACCTTCCAGGTGCGGCTGCTTTCCGTTTTGGAAAATGCGACCTTGAGCGGCTCTGGCACTGCCACGGGGACGATCTCGGCCAATGATCTCAGCACCTTCTCCATCGGCAGTGCGACGCGATACGAGGGGAACGCGGGGACGACGATGCTCGACTTCATCATCACCCGCAGCGGCTCCACGACGCTCACGAGCACGGTGAACTTTGGCACTGCGGATGGGACGGCGCTTTCTGCCAGCGACTACGTGGCGCAAAACGGCACGCTCACTTTCGGCCCCGGCGAGACGGCGAAGACGATCAGCATCGCGATCAACGGCGATGGCGTGGCGGAGGCGGATGAAACATTCTCCGTCGTGCTCTCCGGCGCGACTTTGGCGACGGTGGTCGGCGGGCCTGCCACGGGCACGATCCGCAATGATGAGGTGGTCTATCGCATCGTGTCGGTGCCGGTTGATTCGTTTAGCGTCGCGGAAGAAGGCGGGACGTTTAAATTCCAGATCGAGCGCGAGGGCACTGCGGAGGCGCTGGCGGCGTCGGGTTCGGCGACTTTCAGCACGGCGGTGGACGATACGCTCAACGCACTCAAAGCCACTGCGGACACGGACTACACGACGAAGAGCGGCACGGTGACTTTCCCAGCAGATCGGGACACGACGGCGGCTTCGGACGGGCTCTTTAAGCAGCTCTCGGCGGGGGTGCAGAGCGTGGCGATCAAATCGGACTCGCTGTTTGAGGGAGATGAGACCTTTAAACTAAAGCTCACGGATGTCGTGAATGGCATCGCCTCCACCACGGACGCGGAGAAAATCGTGACGATCAGCGACGCGGCGGATCTCTTGCTTTTGCCAAAGGTGAAGATCGAGGACGCGACGATCGTGGAGGGCAATGCCGGCACGAAAGAGTTGGTTTTCAAAGTGAAACTCGTGGGAGCGGACGGCAAGGCGACGACGGCGGCGGGGCCCATCAAGGTGAAATATGCGACGGCGAATAGCACTGCCATCGCGACGGCGGGAGCGGTTGTGGGGGACTACGTCACGGCGGCGGCGGATAGCTCGGTGACTGTTGCGGTAGGGATGAGTGAGGCGGAAATCCGCATCTTGCTCAATGGCGATACGGTGGATGAGGCGGATGAGACGTTCGCCGTGACGCTATCCGACGCCCAATACACGCTGCCGGACGGGAGCGCGCCGCACGCGATTGATTTCTCGGACGCCTCCGCCACGGGCACCATCGCGAATGATGATCTCGTCGTCTCGCTGACTGGCGGACTCACGATAGCCGAGGGCGATACAGCAATCGCACGGACCTTCACCGTGAGCATCCCGCAAGCGTCCGCGCACGCTGTGACCGTGCATATTAAAACGAAGGACGGCACAGCGATCTCCACCGCCGCGAATGGCGCGCTGGCGGACTTCGTGGCACTCGCGGATACCGTGGTGACGATCCCCGCCGGGGATACGAGCGCCACCTTTAGCGTCACCGTAAATGGCGACGTGTATGACGAGCCCAACGAGGCTTTCACCTTCGAACTCTCCGCCCCCACGGGAGCCATCCTCGCCGCGACGACTGCCGCCGCGACGATCACAGACGACGACGCCGCGCCCTCGCTGAACATCGGTGCCGTGAGCATCGTGGAAGGCGACAGCGGGCAGCAAAATCTCGTCTTCACCGTGACACTCGCCGGGGCCACGCGCGAGGCGGTGACGCTCGACTACACGACTGCGGATGGCTCTGCAAAATCCAGTGGCCCGCAAGTGGACTACGTGAAGACGAGCGGCAAACTGACGATCCCCGCTTCTGCAACAGGCGGCACGCAGACCATCTCCGTGCCGATCTTGGGCGACCAATGGCGGGAACTCTCGGAGACTTTCACCTTGGCACTCTCGAACGTGAAGCTGGGCACCAGCACGACCGGCGTGACTTTGACGAATGAAAGCACCGCCACCCCCGGCACCATCCTCGCCACCGGCACCATCACCGATAATGGCGACACAAGCCTCGGCGTCTTCGTGAACGACGCGCGTGTCGTCGAGGACGGCTTGCTGACTTTCAAAGTAGAGACGACCGCCCCCGTCACCGGCAGCGACCTCACCTTCACAGCCATCCCTCGCAGCGGCACCGCCGTGGCGGACGACTTTACGACGCCGATCAATTCCAGTTTCAAAATCGCGGCAGGCGAGAGCAGCAAGGACATCAGCATCGGCACCACGGCGGATACGGTGTTTGAAAAAGCAGAAGACCTCTACCTCGACATCCAGAATTTCTCCGGCGGAGCCAAGCCCATCCACGGCACAAACGGCCTACTCACCGCACGCGGCATCATCCTAGATAACGACACAAACATCATCAGCGCGCGCGAATTCCAATACTGGGATGTGGACGGCGACCTCGTGGATGTGAAGTTCTCGAAGTCCTTCGTCTCCACGCTCACAGGGGCCAACAGCAGGATCCAGCTCACCCCGGCAGGCGACTTCGGCGGGCGGAGTTTCGATGAAATCAACCTCACCGGAGCCGACCGGTTTTTCTCCGGCATCAATATCTCCGTGACCTCCAAAGTGCAGGGCCTGCCCAATGGCGAGCGGCTCGGCGATGGGAAAACAAACGTCCTCTCCCTCGATGCCGCCGTGCCGGATGCGAACTCATTCCGTTTCGCCAGCGGCACCAATCTCGGCAAAGTCTCCATCTCCGGCGACCTCGGGCGCGTGTTCGCAGGCAATATCCTCCGCCCCGATGGGATTGCCCAACTCACCGTCGGCTCGCTCGGCGCGAGTTCCACCACCGCCAATTCCAGCCTCATCCTCGGCCCCATCGGCAAGATGGTGGTGAAGGGCGACGTTGTCGGCTCGCTCCGCCTCTTCGGCGATGGCTTCGCCCAGTCCGTCGCAGGCAGCGGCTTCGGCAAAATCGGCACCCTCATCATCAAAGGCCAACTCAAAGGCGGCACCGCGGATGGCTCCGGGCAGATCGCCTTCACCGCAGGCATCGGCAGCGCCACCATCGGCGGCATCACCGGCGGCGCAGGCGCGCAATCCGGCGCCCTTTTACCGCTCGATGCGCGCTACAACACAGGCATCGGCAAACTCACCGTGCTCGGCGACATCACCGGCGGCGCAGGCGCAGCCAGCGGCCTCGTGAACGTGAACGCCCTCGGCAAACTCACCCTCGGCAAAGCCAGCCACGGCACCACCGCCGGCATCCTCGCCAGCATCAAAGGCGGCAGCGGCGCGCAATCCGGCAGCATCGTCATCGGCGGCGGCATCCGCAGCGCCACCATCTACGGCGACATCGTCGGCGGCTCCGGCAATGAATCCGGCGAAATCTCCGCCGCCCGCACCCTCGGCAAAACACAGATCACCGGCAACATCCTCGGCGGCAGCCAAGCGCCCATCATCACGCAAACGCGGACGGACGACACCTCCACTTCTGGCGGCATCTTCGCGGGCAAACTCACCGGCAAACTCACCATCGAAGGCAACATCCAAGGCGGCACCGGGGCCAATTCCGGCTTCGTAAAAGTGAGCGGCATCACCACCGCCCTTCAGTCCATCCCAGGTAGCGCCCCCTCCATCACCCTCGGCAAAAAAGGCACCACCGGCAAAGGCAGCATCATCGGCGGAGCAGGCGACGGCTCAGGCATCATCAGCATCGCAGGTTCACTCGGCAGCTTCCTCTCCTACGGCAATATCCAAGGCGGTAGCGGCAACGGCAGCGGCACACTCAGCGCCCTCGGCACCATCCAGAGCACCACCATCAAAGGCAGCATCCTCGGCGGCAGCACCGCCGACACCGACACCACCGACATCCTGCGCACAGGCTTCGTCGAAGCCGGGAACCTCGGCAGCGTGCTCATCGGAGGCGACATCAAAGCAGGCAAAAACCTCGGCACCACCCTCGCCGCCAGCGGCGGCATCTACACCAGCGGCAAACTCGGCAAACTGGAAGTCCAAGGCAATATCCTCGGCAACGAAACCACCGCCGTCATCCTCTCCGCCCGCAACGGCATCGGCAGCGCCACCTTCCATGGCAGCGTCACCTTCGCCGAAATCCTCGCCGGCTACGCCCCACCCACAGAGGCAACAACTCCACGCGGCGAATTGGAAAATCCCACCGCCAGCATCGGCACCGTAAAAGTCCTCGGCGACTTCAGCGCCTCCAGCATCGTCGCCGGAGCCGAAGCAGGCAGCGACGACGACTTTGGCACCACCGACGACAAAGGCACCACCACCGACAAACTCATCGCCCGCATCGCCAGCGTCATCCTAAAAAGCGTGAGCCTCCCCAGCGCCGCCAAAGCCAGCGGCTACGGCATCGTCGCCGAACAAGTCGGCAGCATAAAAGTGAACGGCGTCGCCATCCCACTCCTCCCCGGCCCGCACAACAACAGCGTCGCAATCCCCGACGCTACGACAAAGCTGAGAGTCCTAGAGGTATAAAAACGAGCAGCTACACGATGCCAGCCACAGCGCATCGTTTGGGGTGACTTAAACCCGAGCGGCGCGATTGAAGGGCCGAAGGCCCGGCTCTATTTCAGCCTAGGCTAAAGCGAGGAACGAGCGACGGTCTAGGTCTGGACACGGTCAGAAACCAAGGGCTGAAAGCCCGATCCATCGCGGCGATTACCGGAACCAATGGGGCCAGACCTTCGGCCCATCATCGTTCACACGAATCCACCTTGGGCGTTGCCCAAGGCTGGTATTAATCCGGGCCTTCGGCCCTCAAAAGCGGCGTTCGGTTAATAGGACTTACGGCCAGATGCGGGCGAAATCGGTGCGGCGCAGCCAACCCGCGCGGTCGCCCTCGGCGCGCACGTAGAGATAGTCGCCGCGCACTTTTTCCACGCGCGCGACTTCACCAGCCGCGACTTTCACCAGCGTCTCGCCTTCGCGCGTGGGCATGAGGCGGAGGGGCGTTTCTTCTTCTAGGACGACGCCGATTTGCGCCCGCTGCGTAAGGCCGTAGATCGCTGGCACGGAGAGGAGGAAAATGGCGAGCAACAGCGCGGCCACGCCCTGATGCCAGTCCGCGCGCCGCCAGCCCAGCAGCCTCGGCAGCACGAGCAGCGACACGCCGCCCCACAGCCCGAGCATCGCGGCGGCGAGCCAAATGGCGGACGGCAACCACGCGGAATACTGCTCGTGCCAGCCGAGCACGGGCGCGCCGAGCTTTGCCTCATGGCGGGCAAAACGGAGATTGGCGGCGGTGTTTAGGTTCGCAGGATCGAGCGCGACGGCACGCTCCCATGCGAGGATGGCGTAGCCGGGGCGGCTCACTTTCCATTCGGCATTGCCGAGATTGTGCAGCGCGCCCGCAGAGATGTGCCCCTCGTCCACCAGCGGGCGAAGTTGATACGCCGCCTCCGCGAAATCACCGCCCGCATAAGCCGCCGTGGCTTTTGCAAAACGCGCATCGGGAGTCTGCGCGGCGAGCGGTAGGCTGAGGGAAAGCAGCATCCACAGCGCGAGCGAAGTCAGCCGCCGCACCGCGCGCTCCAGCTCTGGCAGTAGCTTGCGCGGTTCCGGCGCAGCCGTGGCAGTGGTGTAGCGCGCCGCATCGGCAGCCTCGAAAACACTGCGCGCCGCCCGTGCCGCCTCGGCGTCGTCGCGCAGCACGAGCAACACTTCCTCGCGCGTGAGGCTCGCCGCTTTAGCCGAGTCGTGAGGCGCAGCGGCCTCGCGGAGCGCGCCGATTCCGGCATCGAGGAAGCCCTTGCTATCGCCCTTGCGCGCCGCACTGCGAGCTGTGGAAAGCGCACGCTTCGCCGCCGCACGAGCGAGCCGACGCCGCGCGATCTCGGGATGCGCGGCGAGATATTCCCGCCGCCGCCGCCAAGCCCACAGCAGCAGCAACGCAAGCGGCGGCACAAGCTGCGCGGCCAAAAACCACCGCTGCCACAAGACCGGCCCGAGTCGCTGCGACCAACGCCCCGAGTGCTCCGCCAAGCCCGTCATCGCCAGCGGCACCTCGCGTGGCGTGTCGTTTTGCGCGGCAGCTTCGGCGCGCGATTCGCTGGGTGCAGCGGCGGCTGGCGCGGTGCTCGCTTTCACCACCACGGGCAGCGGCGGCACCGTGGCGTCCACGTAAGCGCGCTTCACGGGATCGAAAAAACTGAACGGCAGCGGCGGCGTGCCCTTTAGCCCGGCGCGACGCGGGATCAGCGTATAGGTGAAGGTCTTCGTGCCGCGCGCGATGCTCGGCTCGCTCTCGTCGCGCTGGAAATCCGTCGTCGGCTTGAAGCCCTGCCAGCCTGCGACTTCGCCGATTTCCGGCGCAGCCACGCCCTCCAGATTCCCCTCGCCGCTGAGTGCCACCGTGAGCGTGATCGGCTCGCCCGCCTCGACTTCCGCCGCCGAGAGCTTCGGCTGCGAGAGGGTGAAATTCCCGATGCCTCCCGTGAACCCCGCCCGCTGCTCCGCGCGTGGCAGTGCCAGCACGCGGATGTGTGCGTTCGGCGTATCGAGCGTGCTTTGCATCGTGGTGCCGCGCGCGATTCCGCCGTCCTCGTTGCGCGCGATTTGCACCACGATCTGGCAATTCACCTCGCTCTCGCCCTCGGTGATCGGCGTGATCTGCACGGGCATCACGAGCCCGCTCGCTGGCTTGCCCGCCCATGGGAATTGCTCGCGCCGCGTCCGCATATCCGGGCGGAAAACCACCGCCCCATTCGTCTTCGCGACGTGTGAGATGAACTGCGGCGACTCGTCCTCCGTCTCGATCAGCAGCAGCCGGGCGACGATGGTTTCACCGACAAAAAGATCGCGTTGCGGCAAGTCGAGCACCGCCTTTACCGGATGATAAACCGCCTCGCCCGGCTGCGGCTCCTGCACGATCAAGGTCGCTGGCGGCACCTTCACCAGCTTGCCCGCGACCTGCACCTCAAAGCCCGGCATCGTGAATTCCCCCGCACGATGCGCCACCACCGCATAGCGCGAAATCTGCCGCCCGATGCCACCAGCGATGCGCGGCGGCATCACATCCAGCCCCGGCGGTGCCTCCAGCTCTGGGAGCTGCACGAGCCGCTGCGAGCCCAGGATCGTCACGCGATATTCCACCGGACGCCCCACGCGCCCCACCGCAGGCTCGAAGCCCGCACTCACCGCCAGCGGCGCATCCGCCTGCACGCCTGGAGTCAGCCCGCGCTGGAGCTGGAGCTGTATCTCCGGCGGCAGTTGCTGCACTTGGGAAAAGGCGACGTTCGTAGAAAATAGAAATGCCAACAGAGCGGCGATGCGTGTGAAAATCGTCTTCATCTTAGATAGAGCGTGGAATGTAAAAGCCGCGAGCAAACGTCCGCGAGGGGAGCGCGCGCGTCCCTCGTGCCGCCCACGGCTTCCAGCCGGGGGCATGAGCGACGCGACGAGCAAGAAGAACGACCAAACTACTGCGTGCGCCGCTCCGCGCCGGGCAGGATGCCCGCCGCAGCACGCGGGACGCGCGCGCTCCTGCGCTCCATCTCGCGTTCGCAGAGTTCGGAGTTCGGTGTTCAGAGTTCGAAGTTCAAAGCCCCCCATCTTCGCACTCACCAGTCCTTCCCCTTTCGTTGCTCCGGCTTGCTTTCTTTGTCCCCCGCGCGGGTGCCTTTGCCCTCGCCTTCCTGCACCGACATCGTTCGCCGCTTCATCGTTTCCTTCAGCCAACGCGCCATCTCCGGCGACACCTGCCGATCTCCGCCGATGCGCTGCTGCTGCTGTTTGCCGGGCTTGGGCTCGTCCTTTTTGCCATCCTCTTTTTTCTCCTCTTCATCGTCATCATCCTCTTCGTCATCGCTCTCGCTTTGCATGTCCTTCGGGATTTTTCCGCGCAGTTGCTTCATCAGCTCCTTGAGCTTCTCGCGCGCCTGCCCAGCTTGTTCGTTCTGCTGCTTCAACTTCTTTTGAAAGTCCAAGAGCTTTGCGATGTGCCGCTCCACGATGTCGGCGTTCGTAGTCGCATCGGCGTTCGTCGTGTCGAGCTCTGCTGCGCTGAGGAAATCACTCTTCGAGCGACGCCAACGCTCCAGCGCGGAGCCGATCAGATCCAGCTCGCGCGTGCTCTCATCGCGCGACGCTCGCATTTGTTTCTTCGCCGCGCGGCCTTGCATATACGCGCCGATAATGGCGTTCAGCTCTTCGCTTTCCACCACGCCCTGCGCGCGCTTGATCGCCTCTTCCGCGACGACCTCCGCCGCCTGCGAGCTATCGAGCAACTGCGCGCGATCGCCCTCGCCCTTGAGCGTCTCCTTTCCCTGTGCAAACCGCACGTGTCCTAGATTGTAGGCCGCTGCGGGTTGGATGCTTTCTTGATTCGTCTGCGCCGCTGCACGGAACGCGCTCTCCGCTGCGCGCAGCTCTTTGTCGCGCAATTTGGCCACGCCTTCGTTGTAAAAATCGCGCGCGGTCCGCTGCGGGGTGGGCGTCAGCGAGGCGACGGCGAGTGCGATGGTGAAGATGGAAAATTTCATGCAGGGAGCGCCACTTTGCGGCGGCGAGTGCGGAGCAGAGACTCCGCGACGAGTAGGCAAATGGCAACAGCGAGCGGCCATTGATAGCGATCAATTCCGTGGCGCTTTGTCTGCACTGCTGTCGGACGATTTTGCGTATCCCGCAGCGAGCGACTCAGCTCAGTCATACTGCCCGCGACGCTATCGAGTCGGCGATAAATGCCTCCGGTGGCCTCGGCGATTTGTCGGAGCGTGTCTTCGTCCAGACGACTCGTCACCGGCTGCCCGCCAGCATCCAGCAGCGGCGTGGTCTGGCCGTTCGGCTGGCGCACGAGCACGAGCGCGCCATTGGACGTGCCGAGGCCGAGCGCAAAGACGACTACGTTTTCCTCCGCGACTTTCTTCGCCGCGTCTATGCCGAGCTTGTCGAGGTCTTCGCCGTCGGTGAGCAGGATGAGCACCTTCCGCCGCTCGGCTTTGTCGAAGGCGTTCTTCCCCGCGAAAATCGCGGAGGCGATATTCGTGCCGGGCACTTGGATCGCATCCGTGCCGATCTCGCTCACCGCTTCATCGAAGGCATCGTAATCCAGCGTGGGCGGGCATTGCACGAAGCCCTCGCCCGCAAACGCCACCAGCCCCACACGCCCGCCAGCATAGCGATGCACGAACTCTCGCATCGCGATTTTTGCCAGCTCCAGGCGGCTCGGTTTCACATCTGCGGCGAGCATGGACTTCGAGGTATCGAGGAGGAAAACGACATCCTCCCCTTTCCTCACCACCTGCTCCTCCACCGCGCCCCACTGCGGGCAAGCCAGCGCGATGCCGAGCAGCACGATGGCCAGCACGAGCAGCGCGTTCTTTACCACACGCCGAGTGCGGCTGTGCCCGGCGAGCAGCGAATCCAGCAACGCAGCATCGGCGAAGGCCGCGAGTTGCGCGTGCCGCGCCCGCGACGAGCGCCACAGCAGCGCGATGAAAAGCGCGAGCGCTGCGGCGGCGAGCCACAGCCAGCGAGGTTCGGCGAAGATGAGTTGAGCAGCGATCATGGCAGGCGGCGAAAGCGTGTATTGGCCAGCACGAGTTCTACGAGCAGCAGCACGAATGCGGCGAGGAGCGGGATAGTGAAAAGCTGCGTGTAAGTGCGGTGTTGCTTGAGCTTCACTTCGGTTTTTTCCAGCCGATCAATGTCGGCATAGACGGTGGAGAGTTCTTGAAGATTCGTCGCGGTGTAGCTCTTGCCGCCGGTCATTTTCGCCATCTTCTCGAGCACCACGTAGTTGGCAGGTTGGAGCATGGTGATGACTCCGATGGGCTGGCCATCCAGGCCCAGCCTGAGTTTGCCGGTCTCGCGGTCAAACTCTGGCAGCGGGCAGAGTTTGTCTTTTCCAATCCCCACCGCGTAAAGCCGCACGCCCTCGCCCTCGGCGAGGCTGGCGGAGGGCAGCGGCTCCAGCGTCTCCCACTTGTTATTGTCGCCATCGGTGAGTAGCACGATGACTTTGCTGCGGCTTTCGCGTTGGGCGGAGAGGCGTTTCACCGCGAGGCCCGTGGCGTCGCCGATGGCGGTGCCGAGTTGATTGATGATGCCGATGTGGAGGCGATCCAGATTTTGCTGGAGCCAATCGTGATTCAGCGTGGGCGGGCTCACGAGAAAGGGCACGCCGCTGAAAATCACGAGGCCGATGCGGTCGCTCGGACGCCGCGCGACAAAGTCCTTCAGCACGCTCTGCGCGATGTCGAAGCGCGTGGTGATCTGCCCCGGCTGCGCCATGTCCGTCGCCATCATGCTCCACGAAAGATCGAACACGAGCATGATGTCCACGCCGCTCGACTGCACCTCCGTCTCTTCATTCACCCAGCGCGGCCCGGCGAGCGCGACGATGGCCAGCGCCACCGTGATCGTGCGGAGGAAAACAAACAGCCGCCCCGCTGCGGCGCGCACTTTCCCAGCGACCGCGCGCACCAGCTCCGCACTAGAAAAAAGCAACGAACCCTCGCGGCCAGAACGCCCGCGCAAGAAGGCGTAGAGCGGCAGCAGCGAGAGGAGCGCAAGCAGCCACGGGTATTGAAATTCGAAGCCTGTCTTCATGGTGCGCGGAGAGCTTCGAGATCGGCCAGCAGTGCGCCTGCTTCGCAGCGGAGCTGGTCGGCGTATGTAGTGGCAGTGGAGGTGGGACAGGCGCCCCGCCTGTCGTGGTGGGACAGGCACCCCGCCTGTCCATCGTCCGTCGCCGTAAGGACAGGTGGGGCGCCTGTCCCACGTTGCGCAGAAGCAAATTTCACCGTCTCCACTGCTGAGAAAAATGCCGCGAGCCTCGCTGCAAGCTCCGGTTGCCAGCGCGGGTGATGCGCAAGATGTGCGACGATCTCCTCGCCCGTCTGCCCTTGCCCGGGCAGTTCAAAAGCGGAGCCTGCATATCGCCGCAGCACATCGGCCATCGTCGCCGCATCCGAGCACTTCGCCAGCTCGCGCTTCGCCCGCGCGATAGCAGGCTCGCCCGCCACCACGCGCACTCGCCGAGGCCACGCCAGCGTGACGGCGACACCTGCCGCACCCAGCGCCACCAGCCACGGCCACCGCTCCTTTTTCATCGCGCTCGGAGCCAGCTCGGCACGCGGCGGGCGCAACGGCGGGATGGCATCGGGCTCGGATTTGATCGCGCCGATAAGTAGCAGTGCGGCAATGGCGGACGTGAGGCTCATCGTTTCCTCCGATGCTCAAAGAACCGCTGGAGCGTATTGGCGTAGGCGTCGCCGGGGAGCAGGCGGAGGATGTCCACGCCCGTCTGTGTGAGGCCGCGATCCAGTGCCTCGGCACGCTGTTCATTGGCTCTGGCAAAAGACTCGCGCACACTCTCGCGCATCGTATCCACCTCGCATTGCTCGCCCGTCTCCGCGTCCTCGATGGTGAGCAGACCAGCGGGGATCAGCGCACGTTCGCGAGGATCAGCGAGGTGGAGACAGACGAGATCGTGGCGTGAATTCGTGTGTCCGATCTCCGTGAAAAGCTCGCGCTCGCCCCGCGTGCTTTCGCCAAAGCTGTGCAGGAAATCGGTGAGCAAAAAGACGATGCCGCGCCGCTTCACGACATGATTTAGAAATGCCAAAGCCGCACGCACGCTCGTCCCGCGCTTCTTCGGCACAAAAGCCAGCGCCTCGCGGATCAGCCGCAGCAGATGGCGTCGTCCCTTTTTTGGCGGCAGGAAAAGCTCCACCTCCTCGCTGAAAAGTAGCAACCCCACTTTGTCCCCACTCTTCAGCGCGGAGAAGGCCAGCGTCGCGGCGACCTCGGCGGCAAAGTCGCGCTTGGTCTGCGCGGTGGAGCCGAAATCGCCGGAGGCCGACACGTCCAGCACGAGCATCATCGCCAGCTCCCGCTCCTCGCGGTGCAGCTTCACGAAAGGCCGCCGCATCTTCGCCGTCACGTTCCAATCAATCGTCCGCACATCATCGCCCGGCGTGTATTCGCGCAGTTCCTCGAAGTCCATGCCGCGCCCTTTGAACTGCGACTGATACGCCCCCGCCATCACGTCGTTCGCGAGCTTGCTCGTGCGAAGCTCCACGCGGCGGACTCGATTCAGGATGTCGCTCGTCGAAATCATGCCGGGCTAGGGCACGGGGATGTTGTCAAAAATCCGCTTCACCACCGCCTCGCTCGTCATCCCCTGCGCTTCGGCTTCGTAGGTGAGGATGATGCGGTGGCGCAGCACGTCGGTGCCGATGGCTTTGATGTCGCTCGGCGTCACGTAGCTGCGGCCTTGCAGCAGCGCCCATGCTTTCGCCGCGAGCGTGAGCGAGATGGTCGCGCGGGGGCTTGCGCCGAACTGGATGAATGGGCGCAACTCAGCGAGCTGATATTTCTCCGGGTCGCGCGTGGCGAAGACGACGTGGACGATGTAATCCCGCACCTTTTCATCCACATGGATGCTGTCCACCACAGCGCGCGCGGCGACGATGCTCTCCAGCTCCACGACGCGCTCGATCTCCAGATTGGGCCTGGTAAAAGCCATCGTATCGAGGATGCGACGCTCTTCCTCAAAGGTCGGATACCCCACCACGACCTTCAGCATGAAGCGGTCAACTTGCGCCTCGGGCAGCGGGTAAGTGCCCTCTTGGTCAATCGGATTTTCCGTCGCCAGCACGAGGAAAGGCGAGGGCAACTTGTGCGTCTCACCGCCCAGCGTCACCTGCCGCTCCTGCATCGCCTCCAGCAGCGCGCTCTGCACTTTTGCGGGCGCGCGGTTGATCTCATCGGCGAGCACGAGATTGGCGAAAACAGGCCCCTTCGTCGCGTGATATTTCCCATCGCCGGGGTTGTAAATCAGCGTCCCCACGATGTCCGCAGGCAGCAGATCGGGCGTGAACTGCACGCGGCTAAAGCTCGCATGAATCGCCGAAGCCAGCGTGCGCACCGCCAGCGTCTTGGCAAGGCCCGGCACGCCTTCGAGCAAGACGTGGCCATTCGCGAGCAAGCCCACGAGCAGGCGATCCAGCAAATGCTGCTGCCCCACGACCACGCGCCCCACGACTTCGCGGAGACGATCTACCCACTTCGCGGCATCCCGCACGCGGGCGTTTAATTCTTCGAGGGTTTCATTCATAAAAAATAGAGTTACTGCCCGCACTGGAGCAGGCGCGGAGCAGGACAGCGGATTGCCAGTTTTCGGCAAGCACTAAGGCAGCGCGCGCCAAATACGAAGTTCCGAGCCTCGTTAGTTCTACACCGAGAGTGTAGCGTCGAAATCCTCCGGCAGAACAACGCGCACCAATGTTTTCCCCACGAAGTCTTTCACATTGCGCGTCACGATCACATCCGCTTCGCAGCGTTCCGCCGCTGCGATTTGCAGCGCGTCCTCAAAGTCCTCCATCCCCATCCGCTGCGTCCGCATCGCATCTACCGTCGAAACTTCCGCGACCAAAGCCCATCCCAGCACATCGTGGATAAACTCCCAGGCCTCCGCACGAGTCCGCTGCTTTTCGATCAGGTAAAAAGCGTTCGACAGCGTATGCACGGCTACAAACCCCTGATTCCCCGCCACGCCACACGCGAGGACTACTCCCGCGCTTGCCTGCACGCCCGAGTGTTTCAAATACACATCGAGCAACACGTTCGTATCGAGAAATACACGCATCGCCTACTTCCCGTGCTTTTCCATCAATCGCGCCGTGCGGAGCGCCTCCAAGTCCGCATCCTCCACCGGGATTCCAGCCCCCATCCAGCGCCGTAGGAAAGCAGCGACCGCCTCCCGTTTATCCGGCGTAGCTACCCGCTTCGTCGCCCGCCGCCGCTCCAGCCATGCAGCCAGCGTCTCCATTTCGGATGCCGGTAGCGTCTCGATAGCCTCCTCGATTTCAGCAAGCGTGCTCATGCGATGGACGATACCCGCCCCTCGCCCGCTTTCAAGCCCTCTATCCGCACTCGCCGTTTGTGCGGAGCACGCAAAAGCCCCACCCTCTTGCGAGAGCGGGGCTTTGGGTGGAGTTAAAAGTTGCTCGTCCCCCGCGAACGGCGTGTGCGGGGTAGCGCACGCGTCCCGCGTGTCATCCTCGGCGTCCCGCCGAGGATCGAGGGTGGGACGCACGACAGAGGACGGTTTCAGGATGTGCCGCGCCTCCTCACGCTCCATGCTCCTGGCGGGACGCCAGCAACTACACGCGGGACGCGTGCGCTACCCGCTACCCGCTGCACGCCCCTCGCGCAGGCGCGCAAAAGCCCCGCCCTCTTGCGAGAGCGGGGCTTTGCGTGGAGTCAGACGGCTTTATTTACCCCGCATACACCACCTCGATGATCTCGCTTGGCTGGCCGACTTCCTCATCGTTCACTACGCCGATGGCCATGTATTCGCGCACTTCGGGCTGGCCGGCGACGGCGAGGGGGTACTCGTCGTAGTAGGGGAATTTGCGTTTGCTCAGG
>JAYVQK010000253.1:0-4618 GCA_043757005.1 Verrucomicrobiaceae bacterium | reverse complement strand
GCCGTAATAGGTCTGAGTGAAGCTTTTGAGAGACAAAATATCATCGTAGAGATACGAACCATCCGCATTGCCATCATTATTTATATCTAGAGATCCAGTCCGAATGTATGGCAACCAATGATAGTAATCGAGCCTGAATTTATTGACAATTCCCGGCAAGACAAGCTGCTCTGGCTGGAAGGAGGCAGGGGTGATCTCGTTTTGATATAGCACTAATTTGCTGACCGTCCGCTCGTTATCCGTCCGGCCTAGGATAAGCTGAAAATTGACCGAGCCCATCGTGCTGCACGCAGAGCCAGATTCTTTATTACAAGCAGCAGATTCCACTTTAAATTTGCTTTTTCCTTCATGGGCCTCGTGTTCATCCGCGCCAGAACACGTCTTGCACCAATCAAAATGGAGAATCCAGTCTTCGGGTGATGGTGGTGGAGTTGTGACTGGGGCAGGTCCATCCGGAGCATGTGGTGGTGGCACCAACTGCCATTCCCAATGCCCGTCACTGTAATAATCACTGTATGGATCATCAACCCAAACCTGCTTGTATTTACTATCCGGTGAAGTCGGTGGTGCTGGTGGCGGCTCATAGGTAGTCGTCTGTTTGATCTCAACGTCAATGTCCGTATCCGTCGGCACTCCAAAATCTTCGGAGATCGGTTCAGCGTCAGAGCTTAAATCACCTTCTTTAAGATTGCTGCCTTTCGCACTGACTGTGTAGTGCCATTTCCATACATGGCCACTACTCGATGAAAGACTTCTGAAATCATGCGATTTCATTGTAACCGTGCGCTGCCCCTCTCCAGCGGGAGCTTTCTTACATTTTTTATCTCCGTTTCCACCACAAGCGGCGCAATCGCCGCTGGCACTTTGTGGCCCTCCTGCAAAGGCGAGGAAGACTAGTAGGAAGCCGGTGAGGATGGATTTCACGGCGGAGTGGGTGGCAAGCTTTTTGAGCATTTTCATGGGTTAGCGTGTGGTAGGTGTGTAAAGTTTCATGGCGATGATGCCGGTGCCGCTCGATGCAGCTTTCAAGGGATTTCGCCCAAGTCGCCATTCATCATAGTCGCTCATGCCGTCGCCGTCGGTGTCCCAGCCGTCGGGGCGTCCGTCGCCGTTCACGTCGGTCGTGGCGCTGCTGGTGCCGAGGAGGACTTCTCGCCAGTCGGGGAGGCCGTCGCCGTCGCTGTCTAGCTCTTCGCCGTCGCGGAGGAAGAGGACGCTGTCGGCTAGGATGTATTTGCCGGGTTGGTAGCCGTTCGTGGAGAGGGTGAGGGTGGTATCGGTGGGGTCTAGGATGTAGCGGCCTACGTGGGTCCATTGGCCGGTGTTTTGGGTTTGGTTGAGGGTGCGGGTGACGTCGCCTAGGGCGCTGTGGATGGTGAGGAGAGGGTTGCTGGCGTTGGTGCTGGAGTAGGGATACCAGAGGTAAGTATCGTAGAGACCTAGCTCGGGGAGGGCTGGTGTGTAAGTGGCGGTGTGGAGGGTGCTGGTGGTGGCTTGGGCGACTCGGGGGCCGTAAGGGAGGTATTGGTAGTAGGCCCAGGCGCGGGTGGTGCGGGCGGTGCTCCAGACGGCGGGGGTGAACCAATCGGCAAGCAGAGTGCCTAGGGTGACTCCAGGAGGGCCGATGGGGTCGTCTTCATCCATGTAGATGGCGTAGGTGCCGATTTTGCTGAGGCGCACGATGTCGGCGGGGACGTATTGGCCGGTGCTGCCGTTGGTTTTGATGACGATTTTATTGAGGCTGGAGCCGGTGGCGGGGGTGGCGTCAAAAAGCAAAGGGACGGTGCCGACTTGCACCCAGCCGCCTTCATTTGCGCCCCGATCAGTGATGGGGACGGTGAGGCTAGTGAGGATGCCGCGATGGGTGATTTCGACTTGGAAAGTGGTGGCGGCGGTGCCTCCGGCGGGCACCCAGGTGCCTGCGCGGCGAGGGAGCCAGAGGGAGACTTCGTAGCTGCCTGCGGCGGGGATGGCGGGGAGGAAGGTGGCGGTGCCAGAGCTGAGGTTTGCGCGGCGGACGCTTTGGCTATAGGCAGAGCTATCGGTGACGTTTGGCCATGCGGTGAGGCTGGGTATATAGGCGGCACCGCTGGCGACGATGGAGGGCTCGACATAGCTAAAGCGGACGGCATTGGCGGAGAGCAGTCCGGTGTCGTTGTGGTCGAGCCGCACTTCCGCCTCTTTGGTGGCGTCGAACCAGAAAGTCCCAGCAAGCACCCACTGCCCGAGGGAGACGGTTTGATCCATGAAGACGGGGGTGGGCGCAGCGTCGCCGTGGGTGATGCTCACTTGCGCCGCATGGGCAAACCCCGCGCGCCCATTATTCCAGACGAAGACTTGCCAAGGCCCGCTCTTGGGTAGCTGGGTGTGAAAGCGCGCATATTGCGTGGCGCTAGGAACGGTGTTATTGAGTAGCTTGGCCGCGCCGCGAAAGGCGCTGGCGGTGACGGTGTCGCTCGTCCACGCGGAAGGCGGGGCCAGCTCCAGCGTGGCGGCATCGGAGCTATCGAGCACGACATCCGGCGTAAAGGCGAGTAGGCGCGTGGCGCAAAAGGTGAGTAGGATAAGCGGTTTCATGGCAGGTGCAGGGTTGATGGTTGATAGTTTGTAGAAGCGACGATTCGTCGCTTTTATGCGAAATCAGATTCGGTGCGGGGCTTGCTGGTTGCTTTTTGCTAGTCTATGGCGCGTTTGTCGGGGGGGAGGTGGAAGGATTTGCGGGTGGTTCGGTTGGCTTTGTCGGTGTGGGGGTAGGCTAGGTCGGCTTTGTTTTGGCAGGTGTGGCGCTGGGGGGTGAGGGTGTCGGCGACTTCTATTTTAAGGGCGTTGAGGGTGTCTTCGGCGTTAAGTTGGGCTTTGGTTTGTGCCCAATCGGCTCCTTTGTAGGCGAGGCGTAGGGTGCCGAGAAGGGCGATTTCAGCGGGGAGAAGACCGGGCAGGACATCGGTAGGTGGGGCGCTGCCGAGCTGGGTAAAGGCGTATTCGGTGAGGTCGAGTAGGATGCGGGTGCTGGCGGCGTCGAGGTCTTCACCTAGGCCGTAACTGGCTCTTTCGGAGGAGCCTTTGGGGTATTTGTCGCGAGCGGCGATGATGATGGGATTGAGGGCGGCGAGGAGGCTTTTGCGGGCGGCTAGCTCGGCGGCGGTGCGGGAGCTGCGGGTGCTGCGTTTGCCGGTGATCTCGGCGACGAGCTGGTGGCAACGGGCGACGGATGCACCGAGGAGTGCATTGCCAGCCCATGCGCGAGCGGTGAGGGCGCTGAGGATGGCCTCGTCTTCGTCGGTGAGGCGGAAGCAGTCTTCGGCGACGGTGATTTCGTGGTGGATCTCTTGGGAAACGATGCCTTTGGGTTTGCGCTTTTTCGCTTCGGGCTCGGGCTCGGGTGCAGGGCTGGGTGTGGGTGTATCGGTGCTCATGGAGTGGTTTGGGTTGGTGGTTTTGTTGTATTTAGCTGAAAATGATGATGTTTAGGGCTTTACGGTGGCTTTATTACGCTCAAAAGAACGTCTGTTATTCAAAAAGAACGTCCGTTATGGGTTCTGGGATGTCCGTTATGGGTTTTAGAAAGATTGTTATGGGGTCTGGGAGGTTTGCTATGCGGGCTGGGAGGTTTGTTCCAGATTTTGGGGTGCCAGTTGGTAGTTCTGGGAGGGCTGTTTGGGTTTCGGGGATCTGTGCAGCGTTTGCAATCCCGCCAAAGACACCGGACGCAGAGACGACTTCCGCCATTGTTTTGCCCACGTCGCATCCCGCCCGATGTGCCCGGCGGGGCGCCGGACATCCGGCGGCTGCCGGACGGGGCGCGCGCGCTCCCCTGCACCCACTGCTCGTTTGAATGACGAAAAATGACTCGGTGCTATCCAATCGGCGTTTCTCCATGCGTTCTTTTTGACCCAGCAAGAAAAGCTGCGGCAATGGCAAAACTGCCTTGCAAAACTCAAAGAAATCCCCCCGCTCGCTAATGCGACGATGCGACGATGCGACGATGCGACGATGCGACGATGCGACGATGCGACGATGCGACGATGCGACGATGCGACGTGGCCGCTGGGCTTGCGGGCCACTCTCTTACCACGGGATTTTGGAGATTTAAAAACATCGGGAGCGTTTCTTTGCGCTGTGTCTGGGATTACTGGCAGTAGGTCAAACTTTATTTTAAAAAGACTTTGCGGGGATGGTTATTGAACCTGAAAACCGCAGTTCATTGTCCACGAAAGGCACGAAAGGGCACGGAAAGAGGCGCTTGTGAAAAAAGCGCCGCTTATACCATCTTCAGCAATAAAACAGACTCCACGAAGCAGGAGAGATGAGCGCGGAGCGCCGGCCCGCCGTGCTCGGCGCCCCGCCGGGCACATCGCGGGGGCTGGGCGCGTGGCTCTCACAGAAAGCGTGCGTCCTCCGTGCGTCCCATGTCTCCGGCGAGGCGCCGGAGACTGCGGGCGGGGCGCCCGCGCTACCCGGCGCTCCGCGCTCACCTAACGCCATTTCTAAAAGTCGTTTTAATTCTTAAAGATGGTATTATACCATCTTCCACAGGGGGATTCCCGAAAACTCGGGCCGCAGTTCTTTTTGCAAATGCAGCTTTTGTTTCTAGCCACGGATGAACACGGATCAGGCA
>JAYVQK010000252.1:0-4629 GCA_043757005.1 Verrucomicrobiaceae bacterium | reverse complement strand
TCCCAAAGCGGCAGAGGACTGCCGCACTCCAAAACGCAAGCGCACTCCCGTAGCTCGCGTGGTTTTCCTCTGAGCTATAGGGAAAGAGTATGGCTATCGAACGAGCCGACCCGGCATCTAGGATGCGTTGCGAATAGGGGCGCGCTTGTTTACGCCCAGAGTTTGCGGTCGAGGGTGCGGTATTGGATGGCTTCGGCGATGTGCTCGGGGGCGATGTGCTCGGCGGTGGCGAGGTCGGCGATGGTGCGGGCGACTTTGAGGATGCGGTCGTGGGCGCGGGCGCTGAGTTGGAGCTGTTCCATGGCCATTCGGAGCATGGATTCGCTCTCGATGCCGAGGGGGCAAAATTTGCGGAGTTGCTGGGAGCTCATGTGGGAATTGGCGCGCACTTTCCCTGGGCCGAATCGTGCGGTCTGAATGGCGCGGGCGCGGATGACTCGTTCGCGGATGATGGCGCTGGTCTCGCCGGTGGCTTGGCCGCGCATTTCGTCGAAGGAGACGGCGGGTGCCTCGACGTGGAGGTCTATGCGGTCGAGCAGCGGGCCGGAGATGCGCTCGCGGTAGCGCTCGACTTGTAGCGGGGTGCAGCGGCACTGGCGCTTGGGGTCGCCGTGGAAGCCGCAGGGGCAGGGGTTCATGGCGCTGATGAGCATGAATTCCGCCGGGAAAGTCATGGTGCCTGCGGCGCGGGTGACGGTGACGCGGCCGTCTTCGAGTGGTTGGCGGAGGACTTCGAGGGTGGTGCGTTTGAACTCGGGCAGCTCATCGAGAAAGAGCACGCCGTGGTGGGCGATGCTGATTTCGCCGGGGCTGGGATTCACGCCGCCGCCGAGCAGGCCGACGTCGGAGACGGTGTGGTGCGGCGCGCGGAAGGGACGCGTGGCGACGAAGGATTGATCGATGAGGAGGCCGCAGATGCTGTGGATTTTCGTAGTCTCGATGGCCTCCTCCATCGTCATCGGCGGGAGGATGGTGGGGACTCGTTTGCTGAGCATGGATTTGCCGGAGCCGGGCGGGCCGATGAGGAGCATCCCGTGATTCCCACTGGCGGCGATCTCGATGGCGCGCTTCACGTGTTGCTGCCCGCGCACGTCGGCGAAATCTACGTCGTAGCTTTGGTGCGCGGCAAAAAAGGTGGTGAGATTTTCGCGCACCGCGCCGAGGGGCAGCTCGCCGGTGAGGAAGTGGAAACACTCGCGAAGATTGCGCACGCCATACACCTCGATGCCCTCGACCATCGCGGCCTCGCGGGCGTTCGCGAGAGGCACGACGACCTTCGTGCGCCCGCGCTTTCTCGCTTCCAACGCAACTGGCAAGACGCCGCGCACGGGGCGGACTGCGCCATCGAGCGCGAGTTCGCCGACAAAGCAAAACTCGTCGGCACGCGGCAGGGCGATGTCTTGCGCGCAGGCGACCATGGCGAGGGCGATGGGGAGATCAAAACTGGGCCCCTCCTTTTTCACATCGGCAGGAGCGAGATTCACGGTCACGTGCCCGCGCGGCCAGCGGAAGCCGCTGTTGGCGATGGCGGTCTTCACGCGGTCGCGCGCTTCGCGGACTGCGGCGTCGGGAAGGCCGAGGAGGACGATGGCATCTTTCTGCCCGCCGTCGTCACTGACTTCGACTTCGAGATCAAACGCATCCACTCCAAAAACTGCGGCGGAGAACACTTTGGCAAGCATAGTGCCGAGCACCGTGGCAAAGACTCGGCGCGGCGGGAAGGAATAAGAGCGGGCTTTGCGCGGGGCCGGTTTGAATGGAACCACGAAGGACACGAAGGACACGAAGAGGAGGAATGAAATTTTGCACCTCCCCATATAATTTCCTTCGTGCTCTTCGTGCTCTTCGTTCCCTCCGTGGTTCAAAATAGACAAACCACGCAGGGTGGCGGTTTGACAGCACTGCGCGCCCCTCGCATCGTCTCGGCCATGAGCGCCATCCGCACAAAAGAAGTCCTGCTTTCGCCCGATGAATACATCGCCGGGGAACTCCTGAGCGAAGTCCGCCACGAGTATCTCGCGGGGCGCATTTACGAGAGGCCGGAGTCGTGCGTGGAGCACAATCATATCGCGGGAAATATCTTCGGCGAACTCGGCGTGCATCTTCGCGGCAAGCAGTCGCAGCCTTTTGCTGTGGATATGAAAGTGCGCATCCAGACCGAGGGCGACGATTGGTTTTACTACCCGGACGTGTTCGTGAACTGCGACCCTGTTGGCCAGCACCGCTACTTCTGCGACACGCCCGCGCTCATCGTGGAGGTGCTCTCGCCGGATACCGAGCGGACGGATCGCCGAGAGAAACGCTTCGCCTACCAGCGGCTCGCTAGACTGCATACTTACGTGCTCATCGCGCAGGAGCAGCGCGAAGTTACCGTCTATCACCGCCTCGCAGATGGCTGGGAAAAGACGATTCTCACCGGCAACGACGCGCCGCTCGTGGTGCCGGAGCTGGAGTTCAGCGTCGCGCTCGACACCCTCTACGCCCGCACCGGGCTGTAGCCGCACATGGTCCCGCTCATCCGCCGCTCCCTCCGTTACTACTGGCGCACGCATCTCGGCGTGGTGCTCGGCTCGGCGCTAGCGGCGCTGGTGCTCACGGGGGCGCTGCTCGTGGGGGATTCGGTAAAGGGCACGCTGAGAGCGCAGGCGGAGTCGCGTGTGGGGAAGATCGGGGATGCGTTTGTGACGGGCGAGCGGCTGGTGCCTTACCCGAGCGCGCCGGAAAAACGTCCGCTAGTGATCGCGCGCAGCTTCTATCTCTACGAAGATTCCGCCGCCGTGCTGCTGCTGAATGGCGCTGCCTCGCGCCCCGATGGCGCGGCGCGGGCGAACCGCGTGCAACTCATCGGCGTGGACGACGCCTTTTGGAAGCTATCACCCTCCGCCCAGCCCGTCGCGCTGGCCGAAGGCGAAACCGCGCTGAACGAACGACTCGCCGCACAGCTCGGCCTCGGCGTGGGCGGCGAGCTGTTGGTGAAGGTGGAAAAGCCCAGCCTCATCTCGCGCGACGCCCCGCTCTCCGGCGAAGAAAACGAAGTCGCCACGCTGCGCCTCCGCGTGGCTCGGATCGTCGGCGACGCAGACTTCGGGCGCTTCTCGCTGCAAGCGGGACAAGTTCCACCCTTCACAGCCTTCATCCCGCTCGCGACGCTCCAGCAGAAGATTGGCGCGGGGGAGAAGGTGAATGCTTTTTTCGATCAAGAGCCGCCTGATATGCAGACTGTTGGTTGGCTGAAATCATGGCCTGCATGGCTCAAACGACTGCTGCGAGTCAAAACCAGCGCCTCAACAGCAGTGGTGGAAAACTTGACGAGATCGGAACCGAATATCACTGCCACAACTATAGATTTTTGCGACACGGGAATAAGAGAGGCAGCCCAACAAAGCTTGGATGAATACGATTTGAAGATGGTGCGACTTCCGAACCCTTCCGTCGGGGAACTGCGCACGTCGCGGGTTTTTCTCGATCCAGCTATTGTGTCCGCATCGCGGAAAGCTGAAGCCGCATCACAAAAGGCAAAACAGCACATCCTCAATCCCCTCGATTCCCTCACCTACTTCGTGAACGAACTCCGCGCGGGTGATGGCTCGGATGCGAAGGCGAAGAGCACGCCTTACTCGATGGTCACGGCGATTGATGCTCCGGCGTCGGGCTTTATCGCGGCGGAGTTGGCAGACGATGAGATCACGATCAACGCATGGCTGGCAGAGGATCTCGGCGTGGGCACGGGCGGCAAAGTGACGGTGAAATACTTCGTGATGGGCGAGCGGCGGCAGCTCGTGGAGAAGGCGCGCACTTTCACCGTGCTACAAGTGCTGCCTATGTCCGAGCCGCAGCTCAATAGCTCGTGGATGCCTGATTTCCCCGGCCTCGCCGACAAGGAGAATTGCCGCGATTGGAAGCCCGGCTTCGATTTCGACGCCACGCGGATGCGCGACAAAGATCAGGAATACTGGAAGCAATATCGCGGCACGCCGAAGGCTTTCGTGAACCTCAAAGTGGGGCAGGAAATGTGGGGCAACCGCTGGGGCAATCTCACGAGCATCCGCTACCCCGCTGGCGTAGAGCGTGAGCAGGTCGAGCGCATCGCGGCGTTCATTGATCCCGCTGCGCTCGGCTTCCGCACGATCCCGCTCCGCCAGCAGGCACTCGCGGCGACGGATGCGCCAGTGGACTTTGGCGAGCTCTTCGTGAGCTTTTCCTTTTTCCTCATCGCCGCCGCCGCCGTGCTCACTGGGCTGCTCTTCACCTTCAGCATCGAGCAACGCGCCCCCGAAGCCGGCCTGCTGCTCGCAGTGGGTTGGCGTCCCCGCGCTGTGCGCGGTCTCTTTTTGCGCGAAGGCACGATGCTCGCCCTGCTCGGCAGCATCCTCGGCGCAGCCCTCGCCGCCATTTACACGAAGCTCGTGCTACAGGCCCTCGCAGGCGTGTGGAGCGGCGCAGTCGGCGGCACGCATTTCCTCTTCGCGCCAAATGTGGCGACCTTCGCCATCGGGATCATCAGCGGAGTGCTCATCGCGTTGCTGGCGATGTGGATGGCGAGTCGGCGGATTTTTAAAATGGAAGCGGCGGCGCTGCTGAGTGGCGCAGGGAGTGGGACAGGCACCCCGCCTGTCGTGGTGGGACAGG
>JAYVQK010000251.1:0-18188 GCA_043757005.1 Verrucomicrobiaceae bacterium | reverse complement strand
GCAGATGGTGGCGATTTCGCCGTTGCTCTTGCCCTGCGCCATCCAGAGCAGCACTTCCGCTTCACGCGCCGAGATGCCGAGCCTCTCCAGCGGCGCGGCGTCGTCGAAGCGCGGAAGGAAGGTGCTCTGCTGCGCGTGGCGTTGGAGGCGGGTGCGAACGGCGTCGAGGAGGTCGAGCCTCGCGACGGGTTTGGTAAGGTAGTCGTCCGCACCGAGAGACATCCCGATTCGCAGATCGGGCATATCGCCTTTTGCCGTGAGGAAGATGAATGGCAGCGACGCCGTCGCGGTGGTGGAGCGGAGTTGCGCGAGCACTTCGTAGCCGTCCATTACCGGCATCATGATGTCGCAGAGAATGAGGTCGGGCTTCTCGCTCCGCGCCTGTGCCAGCCCGGCAGCGCCGTTGGCGGCGGTGAGGACGTGGTAGTTTTCGAGGGTGAGAATCTGCGCGATGTTTCGCCGCATACTCGCGTTGTCTTCGATGAGCAAAATCGTGGTCATAAAATAGGAATGATGACGGTCGCCGTGGTGCCGGTGCCAACGGTGCTCTCGATGGCCAGCGTTCCGCCGTGCAGCTCTGCACAGCGTTGGACGATGGCGAGGCCGAGGCCCGTGCCGGGGACTTCGCCGACGTTGCTGCACCGGTGAAAGGGCTCGCACACGCGCGCTACGTCGTGCTCTGGGATGCCGATGCCCTCGTCGCGCACGATGAAAATGAGCCGCTCATTTTCCAGTATGGCCTCCAGCGTCACGGGCTTGCCGGGTGGGGAATACTTCACGGCGTTGGAGAGCAGATTGCCGAGCACGCTGCTGAGGATGGAGGCGTCGAGCAGCGCCTCGCAGGCCGGCACTTTCACGATGATCTCGCTGCGCCCGGCGGTCGCCACGGTCACCTTGTGGGCGACTTCCGAGCAGAGCACTGCGATGCCGATGGGCTGGGGATTGCACACGAGTCGGCTGGACTCGATGCGACCCAGCATCAGCACGCTCTCGATCATTTCGGTCATGTGATGGGTGTTTTCTTTGATCTCCGTGAACAGCTCGCTGCGCCGCTCCGGCGTGATCTGCGAATCGTAGCTCTCCAGCAGTTCCGCGCCGGAGAGGATGATGCCGAGTGGCGTGCGAAACTCGTGCGATACGGTGTTCACCAACTGCGATTTGATCCGCACGAGTTCGCGATGATGCTCGATGGATTCACGGAGCTGGCGATCCATCTCGTGCTGGTTGCGGATGTCGCGCGCGATGCAGCCAAAGTGCAGCGGGAGCCCCTCCGGCGACTTCACAATGAAGCCGACGAACGACACGGGAATCTCCCTCCCATCGCGATGCACCAATGTGATCTCGCCACTCCAGGGGCCCACGTTCATCGCGTGAGCCATCGCTTCGCCTTCAAAAATCTCCAACGTCCGCGCGGAGTATATTTTATTAAAAGCGAAGGCATCTATCGGCTCATCCGCCGCAAAGCCGAGCAGCGCGCGCCCCGCTGGATTTAAGTAAGACACCGTCATATCCACCTCGCTCATCCCGACGAAATCGCTGGTCGTATCCGCGATAGCTTTGAATCGGGTAAGCAACTCATTGACCTCTAGCAAGCGTGCCGCCTGCGCTTGCAGCCGCTCTCGCTTCCGTGCCTCCACCCACGCGAGGGCGGCGAGTAGCAGCGGCACCGCTACGAGCGCCACCGTGCTGAGCACGAACCACAGCTTCTGCGGGCCATACAGATTATTAAACCGAGCGCCGCGGGTGATGCCTGCCGTCCACGTCGCGCCGAGGATGCGCATCTCGGCACGTTGCGTCTCCGCGTCCGCAGCGTCGCTTTCCAGCAACGGCGTGGCTTGCAGGACTTCATCGCGGATGAGCGGGACGGCGGGGTCGCGACACGCCAAAAGCAGATCCACCCACCCCACCATATAGCCGCGCACCGCGCTCCCTTTCACGAGGCCTGGCTGCGCGATTAAAAGGAGCATCCGCCGTTGTGGCGTGACACAGGCGGCGACAGGGCTCGGATCGGATTGCGGGATTCCCAGCGCCGCGACGACGCCCGGGATCGCGGCGAGATCGTCGCCAATCTCCATCGTCGGCGTGCGCTCCTCGCTCTTCCAGCGGACGATCAATTTCCCCTCCGCCACTTCCGCGTAACCCAGCGACAGCAAGTGCGGCAGCTTCACCATCCACGGCATCGTGGGCATCATCTCGCCCGCGCGGAGCGAGGTATCATCGAGCGTGCGCGCCCGGTTGCGCAACTCCCTGGGCAGGTAAGCATCGCGCTCGAACTCACTCTGGAGATGTGTCGAGAGCACCCGCGCAGTCGTCTCAAAAACCCGCACGTCCTTTTGCCGCGCATCGCGATTCGTGACGACGGCCAGCCACATCGGGACGCACGCAAACGCTAGTGTGAGCGTGGCAAGCAAACGTGGTCGCTCGGTCCAATTCATCCCCGCACTCTACCCGATGTCATGCCAAAGCCAATGCCACTAAGGGTGTATCGCCACTGCCGCCGCACTCACTCCTCGGCCAGCGTCTTTTGGATGAAATTGAGCAGCTCGCTGCGCCCGGTTTTATCCTCGGAGGAGGTGATGAAGATGTCGGGCTCGCCCTCGACCCAGTCTTTGAGCTTGGTGAGGAAGTCGGCCATGTTGCGCTCGATGTGTTGATCTTTGAGTTTGTCGGCTTTGGTAAAGACGAGGGCGAGCGGCACTTCGCAGCTCACGAGCCATTCGATGAATTCCAGATCAATCTCCTGCGGCTCTAGGCGCGAGTCCACGAGGACAAAGACGCACGCGATGTTGGGGCGCTTTTCCAGGTAATCCGTGACCATCTCGATGAAGCCGCGCCGGGCGGATTTCGGCATTTTGGCGTAGCCGTAGCCGGGGAGGTCCACGAGCGTCCAGGCGTTGTTGATGGTGAAGAAATTGATGAGCTGCGTGTGGCCGGGTGTGGAGGAGACTTTGGCGAGTGCCTTCCTGCCGGTGAGCATATTGAGCAGGGAGGATTTGCCCACGTTGGATCTGCCGATGAAGGCGAACTCGCGCATCCCGGAGGCAGGGCACAGGGCGAGGCTGGCGGCGCTAGTCTTAAAGTCGGCGGATTTTATAAGCATGATTCGATGGTTGATGGGCGGCTACTGCGCTTGCGTCAATCAACCATCAACCATCAACCCTGCCGCCCCTACAGCCAGCGCCGCCAAGGTTTGAGCATGGCGGCGAGTTCTTTTACTTCCTCCGGGCGGAGGTCATTCAGCGGCGGGCGCACGCGGCCTCCGACTTGGCCGGTGAGATCCATTTGCGATTTCATCACCGAGACTTCGTAGCCTTTGCGCCGCGCGCGGAAGGCGTAGAGAGGCACGACGAGTTCGCGCATGATCGTCTGCAATTCCGCATCTGCCTCGGGCGTGCGGGCGCTGGCGAGCGCGTGCAGGTGGAGGGAAAGTCGCGGCGCAGTATTCGCGATGCTGCTCGTGTAAGTGCGCACGCCGAGGCTGTAGTAGCCGGACACGAGGTCGTCGCCCGCGCCACCAATCCAGTGCAGGCGCGAGCCTACGCGGGCCATGATTTGCTGGAAGCGGCGGAGGTCGCCCTGGCCGTCTTTGAAAGCGACGAGATTTGGAATCGTGGCGAGTCGCTCGACGGCGGCGGGGCCGAAATTCGCGAAGTCGCGGCTGTAGATAATCACCCCGCGCTTCGTCGCCGCCGCTGTATCGCGGTAGTAGGCAAACATCCCCTCGTCCTGCGCATCGCCGGGATAGTAGGGCGGGAAAATCAACACGCCATCCACGCCCGCCTTTGTGCAATCAGCGGCCATGTCTTGCGCCGTGCGCGGCGAAAAGCCCACGCCTGCGAGCACGGGCACGCGCCCCTTCACCTCCGCCAGCGTTGCCTTTACCACCGCGAGATGCTCCGCCGTGGAGAGCGAGTGCAGCTCGCCCGTGCCCGCGCCGACGACGATGGCGAGGAGATCATGCGCGAGGAGGCGGCGCACGTTGGCGCGCAGCCCAGCGAGATCGAGGCGGAGCTTTGCATCAAAGGGCGTGACGGGAAAAGCGATGACGCCGCAATGGCTATCGAGACGCGCGCGGAGCTGTGGAGCAGTGAGTGGCATAGTGCGGCGGATGAAAGCGGGCACACGCGGTGGCAGGCAAGCCAGGAGTGGGCTTGTAGAAGCGACGCCCCGTCGCTTTTGAAACTACAAAGCGACGGGGGCGTCGCTTCTACGCTTTTGGTGGCTTGTCGTCTGCTTTAGCAAGGACTCCATGACACCTGCGATGCAGACAGATTTCACACTCAGCGCCGAACAAATCGCGAGCTTTCGCGAGAAGGGCTACTTGCCGCTGGATGCCATCACCACGCCCGAGGAAGTCGAGCGGTTGCGCGCCATTTTCGAGCGCCTCTTTGCCGAGCGTGCGGGGTGGGAAAAAGGGAAATCCTTCGACCTTGCCGGAAGTGACTCTGCGGATGCGAGACCTGTGCTCCCTCAGATTTTAAACCCCGTGGAATTTGCCCCCGAGCTGGCCGAGACGCTCGTGCGCCGCAACGCGCTGGCCTTTGCCAGACAGCTCCTGGGAGAAGACGCCCAGCCGTGGTTCGAGCACGCCATTTACAAGCCTCCACAATACGGCGCGGCGACTCCGTGGCACCAGGACGAGGCCCACCGCTACGATCCCGGCGTGGACTACGAGCAGATCAGCATCTGGGTGCCGCTCCAGCCCGCCACGCCCGAGAATGGCTGTATGCAATACATCCCCGAGAGCCACCTCGGCCCCATCCTCACCCACCGCTCCCTCGGTGGCGACCAGCGCAAATCCGCGCTGGAGTGCATCGGCGAATTTGATCTCGCCGCCACCGTGCTCTGCCCCCTGCCGCCCGGTGGCGCGGCCATCCACCACTGCCGCACGATCCACGGCGCCGGAGCGAATACTTCCGAAATGCCACGCCGCGCCTACATCCTCGCCTTTCGCGGAGCGCCGCGCTCGTGCTCGACGCGAGAGATTTATCCGTGGCTCGTGGGGAAAACCACGCCCGCCGCCGAGCGCGCCAGAGCGTGGGAAAATCGCGGCGGCCCGCTCGGTCGCAGCACCCGCCGACTCGGCACGATTGCGCGCGACTTCGAGGCGAAAGTGAAGCGCCGTGTGCATAGGCTCATTGGCGGCTGATTCCGTCTTCTAAAAGCGAGCGGCTGGCGTCACTCGATGTCCGAGAGATACCGCTCCGAATCCAGCGCCGCTGCGCAGCCTTGGCCCGAGGCCGTGATGGCTTGGCGGTAGCGGTGGTCGCTCACGTCGCCTGCGGCGAAAACACCGGGCACATTGGTCGCCGTGGTGCCACCCTGCTGGAGCAGGTAGCCATTGGCATCGAGATCGAGGATGCCTCGGAAAGGCGCAGTATTGGGCGTATGCCCGATGGCGACGAAGACGCACTTTACCTCGATCTCGCGCTCGGCTCCCGTTTGGAGGTCTTTGAGTTTTACCGCGCGCATTTCGCCTTCGGCATCCGTGAGGTATTCGCTCACGGTGGAGTTCCAGACGGGCTCGACTTTGGCGTTGGCGAGCGTGCGATCCACCATGACTTTCGACGCCCGGAGCGCATCGCGGCGGTGGATGAGATATACTTTCGAAGCAAAGCGAGTGAGGAACGTGGCCTCCTCGCAAGCCGAGTCACCCCCGCCGATAACGCACACGGGGACATTGCGATAAAACGCGCCATCGCACGTCGCGCAGGAAGTCAGCCCATGCCCGCGCAACTCGCGTTCGCGATCAATGCCGAGCCACTTCGCGCTCGCACCACTGGCCACGATGAGCGTGCGAGTATCCACCCATTTCCCCTCCACCTCGATACTGATGAACCCCTCCCCCCGCCGCAGCCCCGTGCAGCCTGCATATTGAAAGCGCGCGCCAAAATGCTCCGCCTGCGCCTTCATATTCATGACCAGCTCCGGCCCCATCACGCCCTCTTTGAAGCCAGGGAAATTCTCCACGAGCGTCGTCGTGGAGAGCTGCCCGCCGGGCTCATCGCCCTCCAGCACGAGTGGGGTGAGGTTTGCGCGGCCCGCGTAGATGGCCGCTGTGAGTCCGGCGCAGCCGGTGCCGAGGATGATGACGTTTTCCATGGATGATTTTGAGCAGCGGAGAAAACAGAAAGTGCCCCGCCGGTGCAAGCATCCGCAGTGGCCAGTTTTTTCAACCATGAAGTTCTACCCACTACAAAATGAAGAAGACTCCACGGAAATGCGGCAGCTTTTTGGGGGGCTCGAAAACTTTTTTTCCAAAAAATACAACGAAACGCTTGACGCCCCACCACCGCGTCCACTAGTTTCGCTGCTGTCGTGCAAGTAGCAGCAGCAGAAGGCTGGGGGTGACTGGGACGGATTCTGGGGGGAACAACTGTTTCGGCCCCCCAGCCTTCTGCTACTACTCCACGACATGGTTGGGCCAGTGAGATTTTAGAAAGCGTCTTTCAAATCTGAATGACGATATGTTTTGCGCAAAGGCGAAAATAAGCGGCTACAAATGCTTAATTTAACCCACGGAAGCCACGGAGGTTGCGATCTTCGCTACGCTACGATTCCAGCCCGCAGCGGCGGGCATTCGCTAGATAAATCTAGTGACATAGCTCTCGCGAAGGTCAGGTGTTTACCGAGTCGCTACACTTAACCCGAACGCCGCTTTTGAGGGCCGAAGGCCCGGATTGATACCAGCCTTGGGCAACGCCCAAGGTGGATCTTTCAGCTACGAGCAAGCGACGAGGGCGTCGCTTCTACGAGGTCCCGGTAATCGCCGCGTTGGCCTAGGCTGAAATAGCGCCGGGCCTTCGGCCCTCACTCGCGGCGTTCGGGCTTAATGGGTCTGGCAAGGATGCCGGACGCTGCGGGCTGGAAGCCCGCGCTCCTCGGCGCTTCGCGCTCACCAAACGCCATTTCCAATAATCTTTGCTGAAGTTGGTATCATGCGGCACTCGCCGCCAAACTTGTAGCAGCGAAAACGTCTTCTGTGGCTACTTTTGCCTACTGCGGAGGTTTGCTGCGACCGGTGACGAGCTTTTTTACTGCGGAGCCTACGGCTACGGCTCCTACGGCGAAGAGTTTCCAGAATTTCAGCAGGAAGATGAGCGCCACTTTGAAGAATCCGCTCTTTAATAGCACTCCGCCGGCGATGAGGGCGGCGATGCCGTAGCTGGCTACTTTGTCGCCGGATTTGTAGTCGGCGTAGCGGTTGCCTTCGGTGAAGTCCACCATGGCGAGGATGGCGGGGGCTTTGGCTTCGATGTCTTTGAGCTGCGGCATGGTGGCCATGATGCTGACCTCTATGGTGCCCGCGCGGCCTAGCACGCGGATGTCGTAATTGAGCTGGTCGGCGTCGCCGCTAACGTCGAATTGTTTCGCCCAATAGAGCTTGTGCGTCCCTTTGTCGTAGTGCGGCGGCTGCGCCCAGCCGACGAGTTCCATGGCAGGGTAGTGCTGCTTCACGCGCTCTTCGCTGGCCTCGTGTTGGGACTCTTTGAGGCCCTTGAGCATGTCGTTGAAGTTCGTCGTATCAAACTCGCCGTCTTTCACGAAGCCGTCCTCTTTCCAATCCAGCACGGCGACCCAGCTATCGTTGCTGAGGAAGTTCACATCTTTCGGCACGATCATGCCGCTCGTGGTGCCGGAGTCGGGTGGGTTGCGCCAAATATCTACGAGCACTTTGCGCGCGTTGGCCGGGTCGAGGTAGCGGAAGTCTTCGCCGAGTTTCAGCACTGCTTTGCCGCTGGCGAGTTTGATCTCGCCGCTCTGGTATTGCAGCTCGCTGACGGTCTTCATCACTTTCTGAAAAGCGGCGATCTGCGCGGCATCGGGCGTTTTTTCCTGCGCGGAGAGGAGGGCGGTGGTGGTGAAAAAGAGTGCGGTGAGAAGTGTGCGAAGTTGCATGAGGATGATGGATGTGCGGGACGAATAGCGGCGGTGCGGAGGCGAGGGAAGTTTCATTTTCCCCACTCGCTACAATGCGCCTTGGAAGACGAAATCGGCAGGGCCGGTGAGGGTCACGTTGCTCCAGCCATCGCCATCCAGCTCGAAGCCGACTTGCAGGGTATCTCCGCCGCGAACCCGCACGGATACAGGGGAGGACGCGCCTGTCTGCCGGGCGTAGAGCAGGGCGGCGGCGGTGACTCCGGTGCCACAGGCGAGCGTCTCCCCCTCCACACCGCGCTCGTAGGTGCGGATGGCGATGCCACTACCGCCGGGCAGCTCGCCGACGAAGTTTGCATTGGTGCCCTTGGGCGCGAAGTGCTCGTGGTGGCGGAGCGCGCGACCGAGGCGGACGATGTCGGTATTGGCAAGATCACTGACGAAGACGATGGCGTGGGGCACGCCAGTATTCAGGAAGTGGACGGTGAGTGTCTCCCCCGCCACGAGCAGCTCGGTGCCGAGCGCATGGGAGTGCGGTGTGGACATGCCGAGCCGCACGAGTTCGCCGAGGAAAGTCGCGGTGACGACGCCCGCCATGGTCTCGAATGCAATCGCGCCGGTCTTGCCCGCGAGCTGGCTGGCGAAGCGCGCAAAGCAGCGCGCGCCATTCCCACACATCTCGGCCTCGCCGCCGTCGGCGTTGTAGTAGCGCATTTTAAAATCGGCCCCATTTTCCGCAGGCTCCACGGCGATGAGTCCGTCGCCGCCGACGCCCCGGTGCCGATCACAAATGCGCGCGATGGCGGCGCGGTCGAACGTGTGGCGGAGGTCGCGGTTGTCGAGCATCACGAAGTCATTTCCGGCTCCGTTCATCTTAGTGAATTGCATTGGTGGCATGGTCTCCGTTTTTAATAAACAAACCCTCCGCATTGTCAAAGCACGCGCCCGCGTTTAGCTCGTCTGCTCACTCAAATGCTCTACTTCGACCACAACGCCACGCACCCGCTCTCCGCCACGGCGAAGCGTGTGTGGCTGGAGGCCGTGGAGCGTTTCCCGGCCAACGCCTCCTCCCCACATCGCCTCGGCCAGCGGGCGGATGCGGCGCTACAGGATGCGCGCGGGCGGCTGGCAAAAATGCTCGGCTGCGGCGCGGAGGAAGTCGTCTTTACCAGCGGCGCGACGGAGGCGGCGAATACCGTGCTCGCACAGTTTGCCGGGCGCGAAGTGGTGATCTCGGCGATAGAGCACCCCTGCGTGCGCGAGTCCGTGCGCGCCTCGGAGCTGCGTGTATCGGCGGAGGGCGTCGTGGATTTAGCGGAGCTAAAAACGCAACGCCCCGCGCTCGTCGCGCTCATGGCAGCGAATAACGAAACGGGCGTGCTGCAACCGTGGCAAGCCGCCCTGGCGCTTTGCCGCGAGCGGGGCGTGCCGCTTTTCTGCGACGCCGTGCAGTGGCTCGGGCGACTGCCAGCAGCGGGGCTCGGCGCGTGTGATTTCGTGAGCGGCAGTGCGCATAAATTCGGCGGGCCGCAGGGCGTCGGTTTTTTAAAATGCCCGCGCAATTCCCCTCCCCTGCTGCACGGCGGCCCGCAGGAAGATGGCCGCCGCGCGGGGACGGAAAACATCGCCGGAGTGCTCGCGATGGTCGCCGCACTGGAGGAGCGCGAGGCCACCATGCACAGCATCGCCGAGCGGCTCGCGTGGAGCGTGGGATTCGAGCAAGCACTCGGCTTCCGCACCCTCGGTGCAGGCGTGGAGCGGCTGTGGAATACCGTCTCCATCGTCATGCCCAAGCCGCCCGATTGCCGCCGCCGCTGGGTGGTGGTGTTGGATCGCCTGGGCTTCGCCGTCTCCACCGGTTCAGCGTGCGCGAGTGGCAAAGAAAAGCCTTCCCACGTCCTCACCGCGATGGGCCTACCGCCGAGGGAAGCAGGCCGCGTTCTGCGCTTCAGCGCAGGCTGGGAGACGACGCGCGAGGATTGGCAACGGCTGCTGGAAGGGGTGCGGGCGGCGGTGGGAGAGGTGGCGTGACTTCGGAGATCGAAGTTAAAAATAAGAGTTAAGAGTTCAAATCCCCTCCCCCTCCGCCCATCCTCCCGCCATGCGCCTCACCGCTTTCATCTTCGCCATCCTACTCGTCGCCGCTCGCGCGGTGAATACCATCGAGACGGATTTTACCTGCCCGATAGACGGCACGCACTGGAAGCAAGCCACCGAGACCTCCGCCCACGCCGATGTGATGCGGCTCGACCGCCGAGAGATCGGCGACGTCACCGACCCGCGCACTCTGCCACAATGCCCAAAGTGCCGCTTCGTCATGTTCCTCAGCGATTGGGCCGACATCCAGCCGCTCGCAGATCGGCTCCGGCCCTTCATCCGAGGGGCGGAGTATCAGATGATCGCTGCCAAGCGCCCCACGTATTTTTGCCTCGCGCAGATTCAGGAATTTTTAAAAGCCCCGCCGCTCTACATCGGCCAAAGCTACCTCCGCGCGGCCTGGCAGGTGGAGGAAAATGAAACCATGTCGGCACGATACCTCGCCTTTGCGCTCACACAATTCACCAAAGCGGCAGCGACCATGGAGCCCTCGCATAAAGAATATGCCAACACGCTGCTGCTCTGCGGCGAGCTAGAGCGACGCCTCGCGCAGTGGGCCGCTGCGGAGAATCGCTTTTTCGATTACCAAGCCGCCGAGCCCTTCCGCGCGCCGAACCACCAAACCGTCATCGCCCTCCAACTCCAGCTCATCGCCGCGCATGACAGCAAGCCGCACCTCCTCGAAGGCAAAGCGCCCGCCGCCGTAGAAATGCCGCATCTTTCCCTCTCCAGCGTGGTTCCCACAAAAGATGCCGCTCTTTTAACCGAGCCAAAACCCATCTCGATCAAACTCGCGCCAAAACCAAAGTCTAAGCTACTGGGCAGCCCGTAGCTCATTCACAACAACATGAACTCGTCACTCAATCGCCGCACCTTTCTCCGCAGCCTCGGCATCTGCATGGCCCTGCCCGCGCTGGAATCCCTCGCGCCGCGCGCACTCGCCGCCGCCAGCGCGAAAGCACCCATCCGCATGGCCTTCCTCTACGTGCCGAATGGCGCAAATATGCGCGAGTGGACGCCCACCGAAACCGGCGCAGACTTCCAGCTCCCCTCCACTTTAGAGCCCCTACGCGCGCACAAAAACGACCTCCTCGTGATCTCCGGCCTCGCGCAGGATAAAGGCCGCGCGAATGGCGACGGCGCAGGCGACCACGCCCGCGCAGCAGGCTCCTGGCTCACCGGCGCGCAGCCTTTGAAAAACGAAGGCTCCATCATCCGCACCGGCATCTCCGCCGACCAAGTCGCCGCGAACGCCTACGGAAAACAGACCCGCTTCGCCAGCATCGAGCTCGGCATGGAACCCGGGAGACAGGGCGGCAAATGCGACAGCGGCTACTCCTGCGCCTACTCCAACAACGTCTCCTGGCGCAGCGAAAACACGCCCAGTGGCAAAGAGATCAACCCCCGCCTCGCCTTTGACCGACTCTTCGCCGCCGCCAATCCCAAGGTCGGCGGCGAGGCCGGCGTGCGCCGGGAAAAGAACCGCCGCAGCATCCTCGACTTCGTCTTACAAGACGCGCGCGAACTCAGCGCGAAAGTCAGCGGCAACGACAAAGCCAAACTCGACGAATACTACAACGCCGTCCGCGAGATCGAGCAGCGCGTGGAAGCCGCCGAGCGCAGCGTGGGTGCGGCTCAAGCAGCAGGTGTCATTTCCCAATACGAGATCCCCGAGCAAATCCCCGAGAGCTACGAAGAACACGCGCGACTAATGATGGACATCATGGCCCTCGCCTTTCAGACCGACACCACGCGCATCGCCACCTGCATGATGGCCAATGAAGGCAGCAACCGCTCCTACCGCAACCTCGACATCACACGCGGCCACCACGAGATCTCCCACCACCAAGACAACCCCGAAAATCTCCGCCAAATCCGCGACATCAATCGCTTTCACATCCGCCAATTTGCCTACCTCATCGGCAAACTCAAAGCCATGCCCGAAGGCACAGGCAGCGTGCTCGACAACACCATGCTCCTCTACGGCGGCTCCCTCGCCGACCCAAACCGCCACGACCACGGCAACCTCCCCCTCCTCATGGCCGGGCGCGGCGGCGGCACCATCCAGACAGGCCGCCACCTCCGCTACGCCAGCGAGACGCCCATGTGCAATCTCCTCCTCTCCATGCTCGACCGCGCCGGTGCCCCCACCACCCGCCTCGGCGACAGCACCGGCCTCCTACGCGGCCTCGACTCTTAGCACGGCGTGAAAAAATTTCTCCTCTGCGCCGCGCTCGCACTCACCCCACTACTCGCATCCGCCGAACAAAAGCCTGACCCACTCAAGCTCGCCGCCCAGCTCACCACTGGCGACCGCGATGCAAAACGCGAAGCCAGCTTCCAGCTCGAAAAACTCGGCCCCGCCGCAAAAAACGCCCTCCCCGCCCTCATCAAAGCGCTCGATGAATCCGACGGCCAAATCTGGTCACACAGCATCGCCGCCATCGCCGCACTCGGCCCAGACGCCAAAGACGCCGTGCCCAAACTCATCGAGATTTTTGACGGCAGCAAATCGCGCAGCTCCCGATTCTTTGATCGCGGCCAGCCCGTCCTCCGCGCCGCCTACGCACTCACCTGCATCGGCGACGCCGCGAAACCCGCACTCATCGACGCGCTCAAAAGCAACGAAACCAGCCTCCGCCTCGGCGCAGCCAAAGCCCTTGGCGGCTTCGGCGCAAAAGCCAAAGACGCCATCCCCGCCCTCATCGAAAACCTCGGCCACAGCGATCCCGACCTCCGCACAGAAGTCGTAGAAACCCTCAGCCTCATCGGCCCAGACGCCCTCGCACCCCTCCGCGAATCCCTCCATTTTCCCGATGCCAAATTCCGCGAAGGCAGCGCCAGAGCCCTCGGCGCGCTCGGCAAAGCCGCTGCCGCCGCCGGGCCCGAGATGCTCCAGCAGCTCGAAAAAGAAAGCGACACCGCCACCCGCATGGCCCTCCTCACCGCCCTGCCCAAGCTCGGACTCCCCCAAGAACAAATCCTCCCCCCACTCCTCACCGCGCTCCGCGAAAAAGACGACACCCTCCGCCACGCCGCCACCAACGCACTGCTCACCCTCCACCCCGCCGCCGTCGCCGCACTCATCCCGCTTCTCCACGAGCCCGCCACCGCCGAGCGCGCCGCCTACGTCCTCGGTCGCTACGGCAGCGCCGCCCGCGACGCCGCACCCGCCATCCTCACACTCATCGCCGATCAAGCACAGCCGCCGCCCGCTTTCGCCGAAGCCCTCGCGCAAATGGGCGATGCCGCCATCCCCGCCCTCTTCGCACGCGCTGCGAAACTACCACCCGCCGCACTCACCAAAGATCACTGGATCGTCCAAACCATCAAAGGCATCGGAACCGCAGGATTCGCCGAATTGCAAAAAGCCCTCGCCTCCCCTGCCGCCTCCTGCCGCCTCGTCGCAGTGCGCGGATTAAATGAGCTCGGCCCCGACGCCCGTGGGGCGCGCGCCGAAATCGCCAAGCTCAATACCGACCCCGAGCCCCTCCTCCGCGCCTCCGCCATCGTCGCCTTTACCGCGCTCAATGCGAACGCCAAAGCCTCCCTCCAAATGATCGAAGACGCCACACGCGACCCCGAGCCCGCCGTCCGCGCTGCCGCCGCCGAAGCCGCATCCACCCTAGGCGCAGAGGCCAGGCCGCTCGATGCACGCCTTAGCATTTTGCTCGATGACAAAGACGGCGGCGTGCGCTCCGCCGCGCTCCGCGCCGTCGCCGCCATCGGTGGCAACGACCCACAAATCCTCAACCAACTCAAAGCCCGCCTCACCGACCCCGCCCAGCGCATGGCCGCCATCGAAGCCCTCGGGAAATTCGGCGGAGCCGCCACCGCCGTGGCACCAAAGCTCGCCGAGCTTTACGCCAGCAGCGACCGCCCCACCCGCCTCGCCATCCTCGCCTCCCTCGCCAGCACCCCCGGCGAGCCCGCACTCGCCACCGCGCAAACCGCCATCTCCGATCCCGATCCCGCGCTGCGCACTGCCGCGCTGCAAACCTTTGGCAAAGCGCAGACCGACATCCCACAGCTCCTCCCCACCCTCACCCGAGGCCTGCAAGATGCCGACTCCGCCGTGCGCACCACCACACTCGAAATCATCGCCTCACTCGGTGAAAAATACGCCGATAAATTCGTTCCCCTCCTCCCCGCTATCGTCGCCCAGTTCGAGTTTGAAACTGAACGCATGAAGACCTTCGAAGCCCTCCGCACGATGCGCGTCAAAGACCTCCCAGCCCTCACCCTCGCCCTCGCCAGCAAAACCCCCGAAGCCCGCATCTGGGCTTGCGAGCGAGCCGCACGCCTCGGCCCCGCCGCCGTCTCGCTGCGCGAAAAAATCGAGCCCCTACAAAACGATCAAAACGACATCCTCCGCCGCACCGCTTACCGCGCCCTAGAGCAGATCGGGAAGTAAGAACAAAGAAACGCGCTCGGGCATTTAATCGGAGTAATCGTCGGCATCGTAGCGTTCGAAGTTCAGAGTTCAGAGTTCAGAGTTCGAAGTTTGTATTCCCCCCCCAAGACTTCATCTCGCCCCCGCCGCTCCTTTCTGCTGCAAAGACTACGCATCCTTACCACAACCATCGCCATGCCACGCACCACAGCACATTCACCCGTCGTCCCGCCAGCCAAGCGCACGCTCACTTTCGGCGCGAAGTGGAGCTACACCCCCGCGCCGGAGAGCGTGGTGGTGAAGCCCGATGCGCGCTACGAGCACTTCATTGGCGGCAAATTCGTCGCGCCAAAGAGCGGCAAGTATTTCGACTCCATCAACCCCGCCACCGAGAAAGTCCACGCCCAGATCGCGCTCGGCTCCGAGGCCGATGTGGATGCCGCCGTCGCCGCCGCGCGCAAGGCGTTCCCCGCTTGGAGCGCGCTGCCCGGCGCAGAGCGCGGCAAATATCTCTACCGCATCGCGCGGCTCTTGCAGGAAAAAGCGCGCGAACTCGCCGTGCTGGAGTCGCTCGACGGCGGCAAGCCGATCAAGGAATCCCGCGACTTCGATCTCCCGCAAGCAGCCGCCCATTTCTTCTACCATGCGGGCTGGGCGGATAAACTCGCCTACGCCTTCCCCGGTCGCACGCCGCAGCCCGTGGGCGTGTGCGGGCAGATCATCCCGTGGAATTTCCCCCTCCTCATGGCCGCTTGGAAAATCGCCCCCGCGCTCGCTTGCGGCAATACCGTGGTGCTCAAGCCCGCCGAGACCACCAGCATCACCGCCCTGCATCTCGCGCGCATTTTCGCCGAGGCCGGGCTACCGGGTGGCGTGGTGAATATCGTCACCGGAGCAGGCGCGACAGGCCGCGCACTCGTGGAGCACCCCGGCGTGGATAAGCTCGCCTTCACAGGCAGCACCGAGGTGGGCAAGCTCCTCGCAAAGAGCGCCGCCGCCACGGGCAAAAAGCTCTCCCTCGAGCTCGGCGGAAAAGCCGCGCACCTCGTCTTTGAAGACGCGCCGATAGACCAAGCCGTCGAGGGCGTCATCGCGGGCATCTTCTTTAATCAAGGCCACGTCTGCTGCGCGGGCTCGCGGCTCCTCGTGCAGGAGGGCATCGCCAAACTCGTGCTCAAGAAACTCCGCACCCGCATCGCCACCCTCCGCGTCGGCGATCCGCTGGACAAAAATACCGACATCGGCGCGATCAATTCCCGCTCCCAACTCGATAAAATCCGCGCCCTCGTGGATGCCGGAGTTGCCGAGGGCGGCGAGCTCATCCAGACGCCATGCACGCTGCCACAGAGCGGCTTTTGGTTCCCACCCAGCCTCATCACCGGAGTCACCGCCAGCCACCGCGTCGCGCAGGAGGAAATCTTTGGCCCCGTGCTGAGCGTGATGACTTTCCGCACGCCCGAGGAAGCCATCGAGCGAGCGAATAACACGCCCTACGGCCTCAGCGCAGGCGTGTGGACGGACAAAGGGAGCAAAATTTTCAAGATCATCTCCAAGCTCCGCGCCGGAGTCGTCTGGGCCAATACCTACAACAAGTTTGACCCCACCTCGCCCTTCGGCGGCTACAAAGAAAGCGGCTGGGGACGCGAAGGCGGAGTGCAAGGACTCGCGCCATACGTCACGTTTTAACGGCTCACACTGCCGGTCGGCGCGACGTTGGGCAGGGTGTCGGGGCGGAGCGGAGCAAATTCGCGCTCCAGCGAATCGAGGTATTCCGAGATGCGCGGGTCGGCGGGGGCGGGCTTGGGCGCAGGCTTGTTGGCTTGGCGGATGTAGTCGTCGAAGTTCCCCGTGCGGCCCGGAGTTTGCGTAGCCTCATACCAATTCAAGTAGTCGGTGATCTTGCCGATGCGCTGCACGATGCTGCTGCGGTATTGTTCGATATTGCTGAGGCGCGCTGCAATTTCCTTTGTTTTGACAGCGAGGAGCAGGCCGCAGAGTTCTTCGTATTCCGCGAGAATGGGGCGGTAGAGCGCGTTCGCTTTGGTGCTGAGGGTGACGACTTTTAAGCGCGCGATGTCGAGCGCGCGGCGAGTGCCAGGGAGCTTGAGAAATTTGTCGTAGTCGGCGAATGAGAATTTCTGCGTGTGCAGGTCTTTCGGGTCTTTGCTGATGGCGATTTCGAGCATGAGTGCCTCGGCGAGTTGCCGCTCGGTGTCTGCGAGCGAGAGGCCCAGCCAGCGGTCATTCGTAGCGAAGCGCGCGAGCTGAAGCGCCCACCATTTTGCAAGGCTCTGCGGGGAGTCATTGAGCGTGGGGAAATTCGCGGCGAGGGCGCCGAGCACGTCGCCAGCGGCATCCGGCCAGCGGCGGATGAAGCGGGTGAGATTCTGCGGCCCGGACGGAGTGGCCAGCAGTGCCTCCACGAGCGCCATCGCACACGCGCTATCCACAGTGCTCGCGGCGGTATCGAGCGGCTGCGGCGGCTGGGTGAGGAATTTCTCGAACGCGGGCAGCTTGTCCGAGTTCACCATGTTTTTAAAAAGATCGGCATCTGCGCCCGCCTCGCGCCGCCGGAGATTCTGGATGATCCCCTCCGTGACCCACCACGGCGCTTGCACAAAAGTCTTTGCCGCGCCGCGCTCCGCGTAAGCGAGGTCGAGCAGTAGCGCGCGGACGATGTGGCGCTGGAGGAAGACTTTTGCAGGCTCGTCGCCGATCTCCACCATCACGTCTATCTTCGGCCCGCTTACGGTATTCGTGAATTGCACGACGACGGGTTGCGCGGCTTTCGTAGCGTCGGCCATTTCGAGTGTGACGACGATGGGCAGGCCGCGCCCGTCCGGCTCTTGCAGGATGTGGAGCACGTCCGTTTTTACCTCCTCGACGAAACCTACGACTCGCCCACGCACGTCGCGATCATCGCAATACACGATGAACTGCCCCGAGCGGCTGGTGCTGCGATTTTTTAAATCCACAGCTCCCGCATTCGCCACCAAAAGTAGCGCCAGTGCGGCGGAGAGCGCGCGTGTGGTTTGTCCACGGAATACACGGAAGGACGCGGAAGGAGTCGGTTTTTCGTCCGCTCTTTGAGGAGCGTGAATTCCGTAGATGAGCATTTGGTTTCCCGACTACGGCTTCGTCGTAAAGACGATGTTGCTTTGGATGACTTTCACGTCCGCAAGGCGATCCACTTGCTTCATCTCTTTTTCAAAAGTCTTCACCACTCCGCCCACGGCGAAATCCACCACGGCGCTGAGGGCGGGCGGGATGCCGAGGCGACCGTAATGCGCGGCGATGACTTCGGCGGAGACGCTGCCATCCTTCACCACGGGGCGATAGGTGACGCTGCTATACATCGCGAGCCCCCACGCATCGCGCTGCACGGTGAGCGTGTATGCGCCGGGGGTGAAGCCCACGAAGGCCCGCTCGAACTTCACGCCGGGCACTGCGCTCTCGCTGGCTTTGAGCGTTTTTTGGAGGAAGCGATTCACGTCCGTCTCGGAAAACGGGACGACCAAGGCCTGTTTTGCAGCCATCATCCTCGCCCAATCTTCGCTGAGATTGCGCTGCTCGATCACGTCTTTCTCTACCAGCGGCACGACGTCCGGCGGCAGCCAGTAGAGCACCACTGCCGAGAGGATCGCGGAGAAAGTGAGCACCTTTGCCAGCGTCCTCACCTCCATCGCAAAGGAGAAGGCGCTCGGGTTCATCATCTTTTGCACGCGCCGGATATCCGCTCCCGGTTTTGTGGTATCCTCGATCTGTGGGAGGATCGAGCGGTCGAGCTTTTCGCCACAGTTGTGGCAATAGACGCGCTCGG
>JAYVQK010000250.1:0-4633 GCA_043757005.1 Verrucomicrobiaceae bacterium | reverse complement strand
CTGCGCAGGAGCTGCGAGAGCTTGGCCACATCGGCCTTTTCGGCGAACGCCTCGGGGTGCTCGCGCTCGAAAGTAGCGGCCTCGGCGGCGGGTAAGCGGCCATCGAGATAAGCGGCAAGTTTTTCCTCGTCCGGCGAGAGTAGGTCAGAGTTGTTCATAGACGTCTTTAAGTAGGGTTTGAAGTTTGCGGCGGGCATAGAAAAGGCGCGACATCACAGTGCCCATCGAGCACCCGACCGCGTCTGCGATTTCTTGGTATTCCATATCATCTATCTCCCGCATCACGATCACCGCGCGATGCTCCGGCGAGAGCTTCTCGATGGCGGAATCTATCCGCCCACGGATCTCCAAATCCGCCAGCCGTTCGATGGGCTGCATCGCTGGCTTCGGCGCAGTAGCGGCTCCTGGCGCGATGTTACGCAGGCCGATGCTGTCGTCGAATTCCGTCCCGCTCTGCACCTGCTTTTTGCGCAGCCAATCAAGCGAGACATTCGTCATCACCCGATAGAGCCACGTGTAAAATGACGACTGCCCGCGAAAGCTCGCGATATTTTTCCACGCCTTCACAAACCCGTCTTGAGCGAGGTCCCATGCGTCTTCTTCGTTCCTGACCATGTGGTAGATCATAGCGAAACAGCGTTGGCGGTAGCGGGTAATGAGTTCATTGAAAGCAGCCGTATCCCCCTGCTGGCAGCGGGCCACAAGATCGGTATCCAGCGGCCCCTCCGCAACGGTGACAGGCTCCGTATTCGACGCACCCTCGCTCACTTTATTCAAAGCAATCGCCCTCTTTCTTTAACGACCATGACGCTTGCGGAACTCGGCGCGGAGACTTCCCATCGCTCCCACGACCCCATCGCGCACTTCGTAAATCCGCGCACGGATCGTCTCATGCCGCTCTTCCTCCAACATCTCTCCCGCCCATAACTGTGAGAGCGAGTTCAGACATTGGTTCACAATGAAAAGCGCGCGCTTGAGGTAGGCGATACTCATGCCGAGTTCCTCCACCTCGTCGTCCGTGAGCGCCGCCGCGAGTTTCGCAGAGACGCTGCTCGAATCACTGCGGAGCGCGATGTTGGCGGGATGCTCCATCACATGACCCGGCAGCCCGGCGAGCAGCTCTGGCAGCTCGATGGCGAAACAGAGCGCTTTTTGATACACGGGGTTTTTCTCGTAGCTCATGGCGAGATTTTCCTCCAACTCGTCGCTCTGGCTTGGCGCTGCGAACTCCACCAATTCTTCGTGGAATTTCGCATCCACCTCCTCCTCCCACTCGCGCGCATCGCCATCCATGAGGTGCGTCCACTGCATCTCGCGAGCGATGATTTCATCCCGACACGGATCGTCCATGTATTTCTCCAAAAGCTCCATATACCGCTCCGTGCGGAGTTCCTGCTCTTGAAGAAAGCGTTCCCAATCGTATTCGTCCCAAACTTTGCTGGAGTCGTCGTCTGACATATCTGCCATGCAAGTAACCCGCCATTGCGCATCGCGCAAATGGGGAATTACAAAAACTGTCAATTCATCCCGCCTGGCACCTCACTTCCCGATGGAAATGAGCTGTGTATAAGTGCGCACGTAGAGCTTGCCGCCGCTCACGGCGGGCGTGGCGTAGGTGTTTTTCTCACCGAGCGGGAAACGCTGGATGAGTTGAAATTTCTCATCCGCCGCGACGACGACCAGCTCCCCGGCGCGCGTGATATTGTAAAGCCGCCCACCCACGCCGCCGATGCAGATGGGGCTCGCGTAGTAAGGGCCCTCGGCCCGCTCGCTCCAGAGCTGCTCATTCGTGGCGGCGCGCAGACAGGTGATGGCACCGTTTTCCTTCCACAGGAAAAGCAGACCGCCCACCGCGATGGGCGTGGGCACGTAGGCTCCGGTGCGGACGATCTCATATGCCTTCTCCGGCTTCGATGCCGCTGCGCCTTTGATCACGCTGATCTCGCTCGCCGCCTGTCCCTGCCCGCTCTGGGCGAGGATGAGGCCGTCGCCAAGGATGATCGGCGAGGCCACGCAGCGAAGCTTGAAAAGATCGGGCAACGCCCACAATTGCTTGCCCGTCGCGGGATCCAATCCAAGCAGGCCGTTATCCGAGCTGAGGCTCACGAGCTGGGGCTTCGCGTCCTTGGGTGAAAAGAGGCACGGCGTCGAGATGGCGTGCTGCCCGCCCTTCATCTCATTCTTCCAAATCGTCTTCCCCGTTGCGGGCTCGAAAGCCTGCAAGAACGAGCCTTCACTGTCCTGACTGCTCTGCAAAATCACCGCCCCATTTTCCACAATCGGCGACGCTCCCGGCCCGTGCTGCGAATTAAAAGTGCCGAGATCGCGCCGCCACACCTCCTTGCCATCCGCCTGCGCCAGCGCCACGAGCTGGCTGCCCTCCGGCCCGGCGAACCACGCATACACGCGCTCCGCGTCCACCGCGCAACTCGGCGAGGCAAAGCTATTGTCCGCGTGTTTCCGATACGTGCCCGTGGCAAATTCCCGCTGCCAAACGATCTTCCCGTCCTTTGCCCCCACGCACACCACCGCGCGTCGAGCCGCATCCGCAGGCCCATCCGGCGTGGTGGTGACGTAGATACGCTCACCCCACACGACCGGCGACGAGTGCCCCGAGCCCGGCAGCATGCAGCGCCAATTGATGTCCGCCGCCGCGAGCTGCTCCGGCAATTTCGCCGTGCCCAGCCCCGAGCCATTCGGCCCGCGAAAGCGCGTCCACTCCTGCGCGTGCGCGCAAAAAGAAAACGTGAGAGCGAGGGCGAGCTGGAGACAGAGACGAGTGTGCATAGAGCGCGACGTAGGCTTGCAGTATCAGGGAGTCAAGACTGTGGTCTCTTTTTACAGCAGTCCCAATTTATTCAACGCCTCGCTATAAGAGTCGTAGAACGCCTTGGAGCGTAGGACGGCGCGGCGGACGACGTGTTTGATATTGGGCACGTCAGCGAGATTCACCACCAGATCCACGCTATGCGTCCAAGCCACCATATCACTGTCAGTATTCAGGCTAGCGCCCACGAGCACGAAGACTTGTTTGCGGCGGAGGTGCGCGGGGATTTCGAGGATCGCTTCGAGTAGAGGATTCGTTTCGAGCGTCGCTCCGTTGAAATGCTCGGCAAAAATCACCACGTCGTAAGTATGCGTTTGGAGCTTGAGCAGGATGTCTTCGAGGAAGAGCCCGGTGTGGATTTTGTAGTCGGCCTCGGTGAGGTTTTCGACCACGAGATCTTGCACTTTTGGGTCATCCACGCAGACGAGCGCGGTGTTATCGCCGGGCTCAAAGAGATCAATGCGGTGGTGAAAATCGTGGGCAGAAAGTAAGCTCATCGTGTGAGAGAATTGAGGTCGAGCGAGAAGCCGCTGGTGTCCACCGAGACGACGTTCATCCGCTTTTTTGCGTCGTCAATGTAGCGGCTCATCTTGCCCTTGTTTGTGCAGTAAAGGATGGCCGTCTCTTCGCTGATTCGCGACTGCTCGAATGCTTTGATGATGGCCTGATCAAAAGTGCTCCAGCCAAAGGTCTCCGAGTCGCCGATGATATTGTAAAAGCTGCGATCCTCATTTTCTCCGAGCGCAATGGTCTCCCGCGTGCGGAGGTTCGACCCCATGATTTCCTGCACGAGCAAGCGACCACCGCCCACCTTTGGCAGCAGGCGCTGGCTCACCACCCAGCGCAGCGTGTCGGCCATGCGCAGCCGGAGCTGCGTTTCCTCTTCGCGGTTAAACATACCGAGGATGCGGTTCACACTCTGCCCCGCGCTGATCGTGTGGATGGTGGAAAGGACGAGATGTCCTGTCTCGGCAGCAGTCAGCGCGATTTCCACCGTCTCACGGTCGCGCATTTCGCCCACAAAGATCACCTTTGGTGCTTGGCGCAATGCGGCTCGGAGCCCCGTCGGGAAATCATCGAAGTCCGCACCGAGTTCACGCTGATTGAAGGTGCCGCGCTTGTGCGGATGCGTGTATTCGATGGGGTCTTCGAGCGTCACGATGTGGACGGGCAGCGTGCGATTAATCTCGTCGAGCACCGCAGCGAGCGTCGTCGTCTTGCCGCTACCCGTCGCTCCGGTGACGAGGATGAGCCCCGTTTTTTCCTTCGTGAGCTCTTTTAAAACCATCGGCAGATTTAGCGAAAGGAGCGTGGGGATTTCCGTCTGCGCCTTGCGCATAACGATGGCGAGATTGCCGCGCTGGCGGAAGATGTTCACACGAAAGCGCGCCTTTTCACTCGCCATGTAGGCACAATCACAGGAGCCCCGCACAGCGAGATCGCTGAGCAGGCGGCGCTCGCCGCCGATAATATTAAGGGCGATGCGCTCCGTCTGGTAAGCCGTGAGCTTCTTCACACGCGGCGGCACGTCCGCCTCCTTTAGCACACCAAACGCCTCCACTTGCGGCGGGCGTCCCACGGTGAAATTCAAATCCGAGATGCCGGGCGCGACCTCCAGCATGGATAAAAGCAACGCATCGAGTTCAGGGCGTTTCATTGGCTAGTCCTCCCAATCGTCCATCGCGGTTTTTACGAAAACGCGGAATTTTTTCTTATCGAGACATTTTTCGTAGGCTTCATCGGGCGAGATTTTCGCAGCGCGTAGCAGTTCCATAATGGCGTCGTCGAGCGGCTGGTTGCCCTTCT
>JAYVQK010000249.1:0-52533 GCA_043757005.1 Verrucomicrobiaceae bacterium | reverse complement strand
GCGATCCCACCCTCGCCGCCTTCAAAGCCTACCGCGCCTACGACGACTTCGAGACCACCCCCCTCCACGGCACCTTCCTCCTCGACGCCGCCGGCAACATCCGCTGGCAAGACATCTCCTTCCGCCCCCTCCGCCAGCTCACTTGGCTCCTAGGAGAAAGTAAACGCCTCCTAGCCCTCCCCGCCCCCACCCCCGGAGGCAGCGTCTCTTTTCGCTAAATGGGCACTCTCGGGAACTCGCTTTCGAGTGACAAAAAGGACGACTGAAGATGCCGAGTCCCCTTCGTCCCAATTTAAAGTTCGGCTGTGAGTCATTTTTTATAAAGGCCAACCCAGCAGAATTAAGGCAGCGGCAGGATGCGCCATTCGCCCTCGGCGAGGCCATCGAGCGTGTAGGTGCCGAAATGGCTCCGGTGAAGGCGCGACACCTCGCAGCCTTGCTCGCCAAACATCCGCTTCACTTGATGATACCGCCCCTCGGTGATCTCCAGCCGCGCCTCGCGTGGGCTGAGGATCTCGAGGTGCGCGGGCAGGCACGCCTTATCCTCGCCCTCCAGCACCAGCTCGCCGCTGGCAAAAAGCTCCACGAGCCGAGCGGGTAAATCGGCCTCCACGGTGACTTCGTAGAGCTTGGGCACTTTGTGTTTTGGCGAAGTCCAGCGGTGCACGATCTCGCCTTGATCCGTGATGAGCAGCAAACCCGTCGTGTCTTTATCCAGCCGCCCAATCGTGGTCACGGCGGGGTTCCGGCAGAGCCAGCTCTCTGGCAGTAAATCATACACCGCCGGGCCTTCCGCGCTATTGTGCGAGCACACGTAGCCGGCGGGCTTGTGCAGCATCGCGAGGATGCCGTGCGGGTGCTCGATGGGCTCGCCATCAATGAGCACGCTGGCCGGGAGCACCTTATCGGAAAACGATTTCGGCGCGACGCCCGCCACCAGCACCCGTTTATCCTTCACCCATTTACGGGCCTCGCTGCGGCTGCAATAGCCGTAACGGGAAAGTAGCGCATCGAGTCGGAGTAGCTGTGACATTGCGCCATGTAAAAGTGCGCGCGCACAACAATGCGAGACAAAGTCCGAGGGAGTCTTTTTGCATTGTTCCGCCTCGTCATGCTCTTGGTTCTTGTCCGCGCCAGAGCGTTGGCGGAAGAGTGAAAGGATGGACGCATTTTTCAAAGAACTCGGCAGGACGGTATTGGAGCGGTGGAAGCAGACGAATTTTTCTCTGGCGAGCTTCCCCAAAATTGCGCGCACGGCGCTGGATGCGCGGCCACCCTCCGAGCACGTGGATTTGGCGGCGTTCATGCGGGAGTTTTTGATGAATGATGAGCAGCCTTTCCAGACGCAGTCGGGCTTTGGGCAGCCAGAGTTGGTCGCCTACGATCACCCGCGTTTTTACATCCAGCTTTTGTTTTGGCTGGAGGGGACGACGGACATCCACCAGCACGAATTTTCCGGCGCGTTCCACGTCATGCACGGCTCTAGCATCCACTCGGAGTTCGATTTTGAAAACGTGCAGCCCGTCACCTCGCACTTCCGCGTGGGCGATGTGCGGATGAAAAAGATCGAGCTGCTGGAGACCGGGCGCACCGTGCCGCTCATCTCCGGCACCCGCTGCATCCACTCGCTTTTCCACCTCGATACGCCCTCGATCACCGTCGTCGTGCGCACGCAAAATGACCCCGGCACTGGCCCGCAATTCAACTACCTGCCGCCGCACATCGCGCTCGATCCGATCTTTAACGACGCGCTGACGATGCGCCGCAAACAGCTCCTGGACGTGCTGGAGCAGACGGAGGATGCGGCCTACCCCGAGCTGGTTATGGAGATGCTCGCCGACCTCGATTTCGAGCGCGGCTTCTTCACTCTGCAAAACTGCATGGGCCACCTCCGCGCGCTCGGCGAGTGGGAGGCGGCGCTCTCCCTCTTCCAGAAAAAGCACGGCAAACTTGCAGCGGGAGTCGCCAGCACGCTCGATGAAGTCATCCGCCGCGACATCATCGCCGGCCTGCGCAGCAGCATCGCCGAGCCCGAGCACCGCTTCTTCCTCGCGCTGCTGCTAAATGTGCCGACACGCGCCGACCTGCTCGCGCTGGTGGCGCAGCGTTTTCCCGAGGAAGCGCCCATCGAGACGGTGCTACGCTGGGCCGAAGAGCTGGGCGAGGCGACGGATTTCGGCACGGCAATCCTCGATGCCTGCTTCCCCGAGGAGTTTGAAGTCGCGAGCGAAGAACAGCCCGATCTTTTCATCGCCGCCCTCCGCCATTTCCTCAGCGGTGGCAAGAAAACGCCCGCCACCTTACGCGCCCTCACTGCCGCGCAGGTGAAGCAACTGCACGTCGTCTTCGCCGCCTCCAGCCTGCGCGTGCTAGTCGGATAAAAATGGACGTCATCATCCACACCGACGGTGCGTGCGAGGGGAATCCTGGGCGGGGCGGCTGGGCAGCGGTGCTCACCTGCGGCACGCATCGCAAGACGATCTCCGGCGGCGTGCGGCGGACGACAAATAACCGTATGGAACTACGCGCAGTCATCGAGGCGCTCTCCTCGCTGAAGCAAGACGGGCAGAAGGTCAAAGTGCTTTCCGACTCGCTCTACGTGACCAATTCCGTGAACAAACGCTGGCTCGCAAACTGGGTGCGTCAGGGCTTTCGTAAAGCGGATGGCGTGCGCGAAAACGCGGATCTCTGGCTCGCCCTCCACTCGCTGCTCCAGCGGCACACGGTGAAATTCCAATGGATCAAAGGCCACTCGGCGCACAAGGAAAACGAAGCGTGCGACCAGCTCGCTGTCGCCGCTCGCTTGGTGAAGGGACTGCCCGCTGACGACCACTTTGAAAACCCCGCCGCATCGCACACCGCGCTGGGGCTGATGCTAGTGTAGGCATTGGATGATGGTTGATGGTTGATTGGAGCGCCGCGCGTGCGGTGCCTTTTCAATCAACCCTCAACCCTCAACCCGAAGCGCCCTTCCCGTGAGCATTTCGCCATGCAGCGGCGCTGGTGTCGCTGCGAGAGAGCAGGTAGTCAGTGCGCGCGTGAACCCGAACGAAACACTACTGGCAGAGTATTCTGCGCTGGAGCTGCGCGTGCTTGCGGCGATGCGGGAAGACCTCTCGGAGGCAGAGTTTGGCGCGCTGGCGCTGGCGGTGTTTGCTTTTCAGCGGAGCTGGAATGAGCCGCTCGCGAAGTGGTGTGCGACGCTGCCGGAGGTGCAGGATTGGCGGCAAATCCCGGCGGTGCCGCAGGGGATGTTTAAGAGCCATCGCGTGTCGTGTTTTGCGCCGGAGCTGACGGAGAAAATCTTCCGCACGAGTGGGACGACGGGGGAGAGGCGAGGCGAGCATCACCTGCGCGATACGCGGCTGTATGAGGCGTCGCTGCTCGCAGGCTGGCGACGGCTCGGTTTGGCGCGGGTGCGGACGATCTACCTCACTCCGAGGCCGGAAAACGCGCGCGACTCCTCGCTGGCGCACATGATGGGCACGCTGGCGCGCACCGAGGTGAGTGGCGCACAGTTCGCGTTGCAGCGGGATGGCACGCTCGATTTGCTGAGTATGGCGATTGAGTTTCGCAGCGAGCAGCCGCTTGCGATTTTTGGGACGGCATTAGGCTTTCTGCATCTCATGGAGCAGCTCGGGGACTGGCGTGGGCACTTGCCGGCGGAGAGCTACGTGGTGGAGACGGGTGGATTCAAAGGCAGTGGGCGCGACATCTCGAAGGTGGAACTTTACGGCAAGATCACCGAGCAATTTGGCATCGCGCCGGACGCGATCTGGAACGAATACGGGATGTGCGAACTGGCTTCGCAATTCTACACCCACGGCCTCGGAAGCGTGCATACGTGCGGGCCGTGGATGCGCGCGCTGGTGATGGATCCCGAGACGGGCGAAGAGGTGGGCATCGGCGAGACAGGCGTGCTGCGCATCTTCGACCTCGCCAATCTCAGCAGCTCGCTCGCGATCCAAACTGCCGACCTCGCCGTGCGCCGCGCGGGAGGATTCGAGCTGATCGGGCGCGACCCAGCGGCCAGCCCGCGCGGCTGCTCGCGGCAGGCGGACGAGGGTTTTTTTACCACGAAGAGCACGAAGAGCACAAAGGACACGAAGGGTTTTAAAATGACCACCCCAGCGGAGACGACTGAGGCCCGTGCAGCGGCGCTGGCAGAGGCTGCGGGCGGGTTTCCCTTCCTCGGCATCGTCACTGCCGAGGGGCTGCTCGCGCACGTCGCGGCGGAGCTGGGGCACGCGGAGGCACTGGATCGTTTTGTGCCCTACGCAGCGCATCACGCACGGGCGCTTGCGCCTGCTACGTTGCTCCACGTCCTCAGCGGCAATACGCCCGCCGCCGCGCTCCAGACGCTCATCCGTGGCCTACTGCTCGGCTCGCACAATCGCTGCAAACTCCCCTCGGCGGGCTTGCCGGAGGTGGCGCAATTTCTCGCCGCTCTCCCGCCGTGGCTCGCAGCGCGCGTGGAGTGCTCGCACACGCTGCCCGAGCACTGGCTCGCGGATTCAGACGCGGTGGTCGTCTTTGGCAGCGACGAGACGATCTCCACCCTCCGCGCCCGCACGCAGCGGCCCTTCATCGCCCACGGGCACAAGGTCAGCATCGCCATCGTGCTCGACGATCCTGACTTCGCCAGCATCCCCGGCGCAGCGCGCGATGCGTCGCTTTTCGATCAGCAAGGTTGCCTCTCGCCTCACGTTTTTTACCTCCGCGAAAATGCCACGCTCACGCTCCGCGCATACGCCGAGCGGCTCGCCGCCGCGATGGCGCTTTTTGAAAAAGCACAGCCCCGCGCAGCACTCACCACCAGCGAGGCCAATAGCATCTGCACCCTCCGCGCCGAGACCACCTTCCGCGCCGCGAACGGCGAGCCTCTCACGCTTTTCGCCAGCGAAAGCACTGCGTGGACCGTCATCGCCGACGCCACTCCCGGCTTCCCCACCTCCCCGCTGAATCGCGTCATTTTCGTAAAGCCCCTCCCCGCTGAACTCCCCGCCACGATCCGTCCCCACCTCAGCACTTGCGGCATCCACCCCAACTCTCCCGAAGCCGCCATACTCGCCGCCAGTCTTGGAGCTGCCCGCATCTGCCCCATCGGTCGAATGCAATTCCCAGCCCTCACCTGGCACCACGACGGACAGCCCGTGCTCGCGCCACTCGTGCGCTGGGTGGATTGGGAGAGCTGAGGGAGCGCGGTTGCAATCGCTGTGCGAGCGAGAGAAAGATGCGTGCAGTTTTGAAAATGAAAGCGCCTCTCGTCAGCGTCCTCATGCCCATGCACAACGCCGCGCCATTCGTCGCCGCTGCTGTGCAGAGCGTGCTTGCGCAGACGGTGCGCGAGCTGGAGTGCATCGTGGTGGATGATGCCTCGACAGACGCCTCCGCAGAAATCATCCGCGCCATCCCGGACCCACGTCTGCGCATGATCCGTAGCGAGACGCCGCTGAACGCTGCCGGTGCTCGCAATCTCGCTCTCGCCGAAGCACGCGGTGAATTCGTCGCTTTCCTCGATGCCGACGATCTGGCCGAGCGCACTCGCCTCGCCGCCCAGCTCCGCGCATTTCGCCAGTCCGGCATCCACATCGTCGCCTCGCCCGTCGTGCTCATGGATGAAAATGGAACCGCGTGCGGGCAAAACTTCGCGCCTCGTCCGAGCGAAGAAATCCCCGCCACGCTGCTCTTTGAGAACTGCCTCGCGCTCTCCAGCATCACGGCACGTCGCGCTGTGTTGCAGCCATTCGACCCCGCATTTGCGCCTGCGGAAGACTACGAGCTATGGGCACGACTCGCTTCCGCGAGCGGCTTTCACATTTGCGCCAAGGCGCTCACGCGCTACCGCGTGCATAGCGACGGAGTCAGCGCCCGCCAGCCTGTGCAGATGCGCGACGCCGTCCACGCCATCCACGCGGCCCAACTCGCACGGCTCGGCATCCCGCGCGTGCCGCCCATCCACGCGCTACTCACCGCGTGGCCGCTCCAGCCGAGCATCGAGCATCTCGGCGAGGCGGAAGATTGGCTTCTCGCTCTGCGGGGGAAAAACGACGCGCTTGCTGTTTATCCGCCCGCCATTTTTCGCCGAGTGCTGGCCGCTCGTTGGTTTGCGCTCTGCATGAATTCTTGGATTCTCGGCAGTCCCGTGTGGGGGAAATACACGGCTTCTCCACTCACCATCTCCACTTGGCGACAGCGCGCACAGCTCCTCCGCCGCCTGCTCCCACAGTGCTTGCGGCGGACTACGCCGTCTTGAGCTGCTCGCTTGGTTGGGCGAGGATTTGAAAGACGAGGCGCTCGATTTTGGCGATCTCGTAGGGCTTTGAAAGGGCTCCGACGAAGCCGTGTTCGCTGTAGCGGAGGAGGACTGGCTCGGCGTTGTGGCCGGTGGTGATGATGGCTCGGAGCTGAGGATCTATTTTTTTAAGCAACGCGACGGCTTCGATCCCGGTGAGTTTTTCCGCGAGCGAGAGGTCGCTGATGACGAGGGCAAAGCGTTTGCCGCTGCGCACGGATTCCTCGCAAGCGGCGCGAGCGGCGGTGCTGGTGTTGGTCTCTACCACGTCGCAGCCGAGCGGGGTGAGCACGGCGGAGAGCAGCGAGCAGATGGCCTCTTCGTCGTCGAGGACGAGGATGCGCGGCGCGGGCTCGCTGACGCGAGACGGCGGCATCTTTACGATAGCGGGGGCGGCGGGAGTCTCGATGGGGCGGACTTCTACGGGGTCTTGGCCGTGTGCGAGGGCGTGGAGTTTGCGGCTGACTTCTTGTGCGCGAAGGGCGGTCTTCTTTGCGTTGAGCGCGCGCTCCTGCGTGACGGGGTCGGTCTGCCCGGCCATGAGGATGAGGGAGATGTTGCCGAGGACGCCGGTGAGGTGGTTGTTGAGTTCGTGGCAAAATTTCGAGACGGGCGCGCTGAGATCTTGCGGGGCGGAGGCGGCGTGATTGGGGAGCGGTTTGAGTTCGCGGATCACCATCTCGTGCAGCAGCGCGAGGTAGCTCGTGCCACGCTGGAGTTGGACTTGGGAGACGAGGACTTCCACGCTCACGGTGCTGCCGTCTGAGCGTTGGATTTTGGAGTGAAAGGACGCAGGGCCTTGCTGGGTGAGCGTGCTGAGATCGGGATGCTCGGCGAGGATCGTGGAGAGTGCCTCGCCCATGAAGTCCGCCGAGTCGCGCCCGAAAAGCTCGTCGCTCGCGGGGTTCGCCGCGCGCACTTTGCCCTGCGCATCGAGGAGCAGCACGGCGTCATCCGTCATGGTGGAAAGCGCACGCAGCTCGGCTTCGGCGTTCACGGCTCGGTAGCGGAGCGACTGCTCTTGCTCGTGCATTTTCCGATAAAGCAGGCCGATGGAGACGCCTGCAAAAATGGCCAGCGCGGCGATGGCGGCGGAGAGGATGGGATCCACGGCAGCCATGGTATCGCCCAGCGGGAAAGCAGGCACAAAAGCGAACGCGGCCCCTCGCTGGAGCGCCTTGCCGCAAACCTTTCTGAGGCGGGCAAATGGGTGCTGATGTTTCGGTGAATCCATGTCGTGCGGGTGAGGTAGCCGAGCGCGTGCCAGATTATAGGAATTATAGGATTCTGTCGCTTGCGCTCCTCGAAACGACTACTGGCTGTCTCGGCGGTTCCTCTTTTATATCCAGCCATGCTACGCACTCTCTTGCTCACACTCGCTCTGCTCTGCGCCTCGGCGCGGGCGGGGGAGAAACTGAATGTCCTCTTCATCGCCGTGGATGATTTAAAACCCATCGCGGGCTGCTACGACGGCACAGCGAAGACTCCGAATCTCGACCGGCTCGCGACTCGCGGCGTGCGCTTTGATCGCGCGTATTGCAACCAAGCGGTATGCGCGCCGTCGCGCAATTCGCTGATGACGGGGCTGCGCCCGCAGACGCTCGGCATTTACGATCTCGGCACAAATTTCCGCAACGCGAGGCCCGATGCGGTGACGCTCGCGCAGGCCTTCCAAAGCGCAGGCTATCGCACCGAGGCGATGGGGAAAATCTTCCACGTCGGGCATGGCAACCATGAAGACCCCGCTTCGTGGACGGTGCCTCATTTCACCGCCAAGAGCATCGCTTACAAGCTGCCGCAGAGCCACGCCGATGGTGCCCTCACGCGCGAGGAGGCGCTCTTTGCCAATCAGCCCGCAGACAAGCTCCAGCGAGGTGCGGCGTATGAGGCGGCGGATGTCGGCGATTCGCAATATCCCGATGGTGCCATCGCCGACGAAGCGATCCGCCGACTGCACACGGCAAAGGAAAGTGGAGCGCCCACTTTCACCGCCGTCGGCTTTTTAAAACCGCACCTGCCCTTCTGCGCGCCGAAGAAATACTGGGATCTCTATGACCGCGCGCAGTTCACGCTGCCCACCTTTCGCACGCCGCCGAAAGACGCGCCTGCTTTTGCGCCGACGACCTTTGGCGAGTTGCGCGCATACTCGGACGTGCCGGATGTCGGGCCGGTGGATGACGAGCTAGCGCGCACCCTCATCCACGGCTACCACGCGGCCACGAGCTACATGGATGCGCAGCTCGGGCGCGTGCTGGATGCGCTGGGAAAAGAAGGGCTCGCGGACAAAACAATCATCGTGCTGTGGGGCGACCACGGCTGGCACCTCGGCGACCACGGGATGTGGTGCAAGCACACGAACTACGAGCAGGCCACACGCATCCCGCTCCTCATCATCGCCCCCGGCGTGCGGCCTGGCGTAAACGCGCATTTCGTAGAGACCGTGGACATCTACCCCACGCTCTGCGAACTCACTGCCGTCGCCGCGCCAGCCGGGTTAGATGGGAAAAGTTTCGCCGCCAGTCTTCGCGACCCCGCCGTGCCCGCGCGCGATTTCATCGCCCATGTCTTCCCGCGTGGCGAGCGGCTCGGGCGGGCGATCCGCGAGGCGCGCTACCGCATGGTGGAGTGGAAAAACCCCGGCGCTCCTGCTGCGGACGCCATCGTGGAACTCTACGATTACGAAGCCGACCCGCTCGAAACCGCTAACGTCGCCGCGCAAAATCCCGAAGTCGTCGCCCGCCTCCGCGCCTTGCTGGCACAGCAGCCGGAGGCCAAGTCGCAAATCTCCACCGCCGCGCCGAAGCAGGATCGCGCCGCGCTTTTCACCAGCAAAGACAAGGACAAGGACGGCAAACTCACGCGCGAAGAATTCCTCGCCGGGCAACCCGACTCGGACAAAGCGCCAGCGCGCTTTCTGCAATTCGATGCCAACAAGGACGGCGTGCTGAGTCGCGACGAATTCATCCTCAGCGGCAAAGTGCCGCGCTAAAACCGTATGAGTTTCTGGGCACCCAATATCGAGCGGCGCGGGCGCATTGTCCGCGCGTGCAGTGGTCTCATTCTGCTAGTCGCCGCCGCGCTTTTCTACCGCGAGGGGATGAGCATTGTGGCAGGCCCGCTCGCGCTAGGCGGAGCTTTCACGCTCTATGAAGGGCTACGCGGCTGGTGCGTATTGCGCGCGTGTAAGATCAAGACGCTGCTTTAAAAAAGTCGGCCTTCACGCGGCTAGCGCACGCCGCTGTTGACGAGGTCGGCGCAGGGGAGGGTGAGTTCGAAGGCCGTCCAGCCGTGTTCTGTGGAGATGAGGCGGATGTCGCCGTCGTGGGCGCGTGCGATTTCACGGCTGAGGCTGAGGCCGAGGCCTTGGCCGCCAGTGCTGCGGTCGCGGGATGAGTCGGCGCGGTGGAAGCGTTGGAAGATCAGTTCGCTCTCGCTTGCGGGGATGCCTGGGCCGGTGTTGGAAATAGTGAAGATCGCCTGTGTGCCGCGCCGCTCCAGTCGGGTGCGGATCTGGCCGTGGGGGTGGTTATATTTGATGGCGTTGTCGAAGAGGTTTAGGAGGAGGCGACGCAGGAAGTGGGCGTTGCCCTGCACCTGCACGCCCACTGCGTAATCCGTCTCCACGCGGATGGAGCGAGGTGTGGAGAGGATCTCAATGTCTTCGGTGAGGTCGCGCAGTTTGGCGCTGAGGCTGAGGGTTTCCATGGGGATGTTGAGCTTACCGGCATCCGCCTGCGAGAGCAGCAGCAAGCCCTCGGTGATGGTCACGAGTCGGCTTGTTTCGTCGAGCACGTCGAGGATAGTTTCTTCAAGTTGTGGCGTTAGTTCCGGCCCTCGCAGGATGGCTTCGAGTTCGCCCCGGATGATGGTGAGCGGGGTTTTCAGCTCGTGTGAGGCGTCGGCGCTGAAGCGGCTCATTTGCTCGAAGCTGGTGTGTAGCCGGGCAAACATTTGGTTGAGCACGCGAGTGAGTCGCCCGATCTCGTCGTCTGTGCCCTCGTCTGGCAGGCTTTCTCCGAGCCGCTCGGCGGTGATGCGTTCGGCGGCATCCGCGATTTTTTGCACGGGATAGAGTGCCTTTCGCGCGAGCCAAAAGCCTCCTGCGCCTACGACGACGATGACGACTGGGAAGGAAAGTGCGTAGAAAATGAGGAGTTCTGAAAGAGAGCGTTCTGTGCGCCCCATGGAGATGCCGATGCGCAGCTTTGTGGTGCCATGCACGGTGGCGAGCACGCGCACGACTTTGTCGCCGTGCGTTGCGGTGGCTCGGGTATCTCCGTCGGGGCGTTCCCATAGGCTGGCGTCCGGCAGATTCGCGGTGCGATAGACGAGGTGCCCCACGGGCTGCTCTACTTCCACGTAGTAGATGTGGTGGACGAGCGCGAAAAGTTCGCGCATTTCGGCCTTATCTTTCCATTGGGGCGATGATTCGCGCTGGGCGAGGGCGTTGAAAAAGTCCGCCGTGATGCGATCCAGCTCGCTGTCTAATTCCGCGACTCGCACGTTGTAGCGATTCCACACGATGGCGGCTCCGAAAAGCGCGATGGCGATCATGCTCACCATAGCCGAGAGGAGCGCCACCTTTACCCGCAGCGGCCAGCGTTTCATCACCTACTCGGGCCGCACGGTGTAGCCGATGCCGCGCTCGGTGTGGATGATCTTTTTGTCTTCACCGTCGTCCACTTTGCGGCGCAGGCGTTGGATATACACGTCCACGAGATTGGTGCCGGGATCGAAGTGATACTCCCACACGCGCTCGATGATCTGTGTGCGGGTGAGGACTTGGCCGGGGGCGCGCATGAGGAATTCCAGCAGGCGAAATTCGCGCGGCGTCAGCTCGATCTTGCGGGTGCCGCGTAGGACTTCGCGGCTCACGAGGTTCATCATGAGGTCGCCGACTTTATAGAGGCTGATGTTTTCCCCCGTCACGCGGCGCATGAGGGCGCGCAGGCGGGCCACGAGTTCATCCATGGCAAAAGGTTTGGCGAGGTAATCATCCGCGCCGCTGTTGAGGCCCTCCACGCGCTCGTCCACATTGCCTCGGGCGGTGAGGACCATCACGGGAGTCGTCACTTTTTTCTCTCGGAGCTGGCGCAGTAGGCTGAGGCCATCGAGGCCGGGGAGCATGATGTCGAGGACGATGGCGTCGTAGGGATGCGACATCGCTTTGGCGTAGCCCTCGTTACCGTCGTGGCAGACGTCCACTTCGAAGTCGTGCTCTTTGAGTCCTTTTAGCAGGAGGTTGGCGATTTTCTTTTCGTCCTCGATGACTAGTAGTTTCATGCGCTTGGTATGACTTGCTTGATGGGCTTGTGCTTTAACTTTTGTAATGAATTTGCCGTCACAAAGCCGCTACTCCTCCTTTGGCGTGGGGCTCGCGCTGTCCAGCACCATGCTCACCGTCTGCTTCATCGGCATCCGTAGTGTGGCCCCGCTGCCGTCCGGGATTTTTGCGGTCAGCGTTACATTTTGCACCATCTGCACACTGCGGCAAAAGCCCAGCGCCGGGTCATACATCAGGCGTCCCTCCATCGTCCCCTGCTCCACCTTCATCGCCATTTGCTCGATGAGTCTGTCGGCTTTAGCCGTCTCCCGCTCGCTGCTTGTCGTCTGGATGGAGATCGCCGCTTGGGCCTCCACCTCCGCGCACGCGACCCCGCCCACGTTCGCCATTTGTTTAAAAGTATAGCTCCCCTCGATGAAGAGTTTGCCGATGGCGGGCATCACGATCTCCGTGCGGAAAGGCCACGACCCTCCCACCAGCACTGCCTTCCCCCCCGGCGAACGCAGAGCCGACTGCTGCATCATCCGCACCACCGCATCCTTATTGAAAAGCTGCTCGAACAACTGCGCGTTATTCACATCCGCGCCCGCCAAGCCCGCCACGATTGCGGCGGAATTTTCCACCTCCTTCACCGCATCCGCTTCATCGAAAACCACCCGAAACTCCTGCCCCACCACCCGCCCGAAAGCCGCTAACGGCCCCGCGTTCACCGCCGCAGGATTCTGCGAATCGTAGCTAAATTTTTGTCCCCCAGCCTCCATATTCATCACCGCCCGATCATACCGCATCGCCGCCCGGCGACTGTGCCCGTCTTCATGTGCCTTCACCACCACCGCCAGCCCCATCGTCGTGCTCGTGCGCTGCTCCATGCGCGGCGCGGCGGATTCCACCGCCATCTCCTGCTCTATCGTGATCGTCTGGTGATAGCTCTGCCCCACCTTATACTGCTGGTGAAAAGCCACCCCCTCCGCGCCCACGGCAGAGACAGCGAGCGAGATGGAAAAAGCGATAGAGCAAAGAAATGGCTGCATGGTGAAAAGTTCCCCGCGCATAAAGCAGCACACCGCACCACTGGCGAGCGGAGAAAGCAAACGGCGCCGCCACCCCACGCCGCACGAAGTGATGCGAAATTCATTCGCGCTCACCGCCGTATTGCGCTACCGAAGCAGCCCGATGCGCTCCTGCTTGCTGCTCATTCTTACGATAGTCTCGCTCTTCCTCGGTGCCTGCGCGCACCCGAGACGCGCGTCGTTTTCCGCCGTAGGCAGCATCGCCAGCGAGCGCGTGTGGATGGTGAGCAATGGCTGGCACACCTCCATCGCGCTGCGCGCAAAAGACACGCCCGCAGAGCTGCGCGCGCTGGATGAAAAGGCGCACTTCTTCGTGATCGGGTGGGGCGGGCGCGATGTGTATATGTGGCGGAATTTCCATGTGTGGCAGGCCGTCACCTCGGTCTTCCTACCCACGGCCAGCGCCATGCACGTCATCCCCGTGCGCTCCACACTGCTGCTGGAGTGCCCGCACAGCGACATCGTGGAATTTGACACCACCCGCGACGGCATCGCCCGCCTGCAAGAGCGGCTGCGCGGCGCGGTGGAGCGCGACGCGGCGGGCGGGCCATCTGTGGCGGGGCTGGGGAAATTCCCCCTGAGCCGATTCTTCAGCGGCAGTGAGACGTATTTTTTCCCCAAGACCTGCAACACCTGGGCCGCTGGCTGCCTGCAAACCGCCGGCGTGCCGATCCGCGAGACCGCGGCCATCGCGGCGGACAACCTCATCTGGCAATCCCACCACCAAGGCCGCACCCTCGCCACCCGCAGCGACCCGCCAGACGCGCTCTAACCCGTGCTCCACTCACTGCTCAAGACGGTCTTTTACCGCCTCGGCTTTAGCATCAAAAAGCTACGCCCCGTCAGCACCCGCACCGTGAGTGGCGGCAAGCAAGCGACCCCGCAAGAAGTGCGCGCACTGCTCCACACACAAGATCCCTATGCCGGGTTCGACGCCGCTGCGCTGCCTTTGGATTTGCAAGGCTGGGGCAGCGATACGCCCGCCTTCCGCGAGCTGATCCTCGCCGTGCGCCCGCGCTTTATCGTGGAGGTGGGCACATGGAAAGGAGCCAGCGCCATCCACATGGCCGACCTACTCGCCGAGGCCGGGCTCGACGCGCAAATCCTCTGCGTGGACACGTGGCTCGGCGCGCTGGAATTCTGGACCGACACCGCCGACGCCGCGCGCTACGGCAGCCTCCGGCTAAAGCACGGCTGGCCGCAGGTCTATTACCAATTCCTCGCCAACGTCTGCCACCGCGCCCATCAAGCCCGCATCATCCCCTTCCCCCAGACCTCCGCCACCGCCGCACTCTGGCTGCGCACCTACGGGCTCACCGCAGACCTCATCTACCTCGACGGCTCGCACGAAGAAGAAGACGTCTTCGGCGACCTCCTCGGCTACTGGGAAATCGTCGCCCCCGGCGGCGTGCTCTTTGGCGACGACTGGGCGTGGGACGGCGTGCGCCTCGCCGTCCAGCGCTTCGCCCGCGAACACCGCCTCACCGTGCGCTTCGTCGCCGACAAGTGGGTGCTCGACAAGCCGCGCTCGGCGCGGGAATAGACCACCCGCCCTCGCACTCCGACACTCCACACACAACCATGAACCGTCGCACACTCATCCTAGCCGCAGCCCTGCTGCCCGCACTTGCACCACTCAACGCTAACGAACCCGTGAAAACCGAAAAAACTACCACCGCTGCCACCCAAAAAATCATCCTCGGAGGCGGCTGCTTCTGGTGCATCGAAGCCATCCTCCAGCGGCTCGACGGGGTGAAAAAAGTCGTCTCCGGCTACTCTGGCGGCACCGTAAAAAACCCCACCTACGAGCAAGTCTGCGAAAAAACCACCGGCCACGCCGAAGTCGTCCAGATCGAATTTGACCCCGCCATCGCACCGCTCGAAAAAGTGCTCGACGTCTTCTTTGTCGCCCACGATCCCACCACCCTCAACGCCCAAGGCGGCGACCACGGCCCCCAATACCGCTCCGCAATCTTCTACGCTGACGACACCCAAAAACACGCCGCCGAAGCAGCCAAAGAGCGCGCCAAATCCGAATGGAAAGACCCCATCGTCACCGAGATCACCAAGCTCACCGAGTTCTACCCAGCCGAGGACTACCACCAGAACTATTTTAACCTGAACAAAAACCGGAACCCCTACTGCTCCGTCGTCATCTCCCCAAAACTCAACAAACTGCTTAAAAAAGGCGTCATCAAAGAATAGCGCGACCTATTGGCCCTCCAAAATGTCGCGCAAACCACGAGATTTTTACTTCATCAGAGACCCCACGCACCCGGCTGGTGGAAGCTTGGCGCGAACTCATAGGTGAGCACCCTGGTCTCCTTAGTTATTCGCGCGCACGGCGGCGAGGTCGTCTTCGTCCACCATGTTGTTGACGAGATGCTCAATGGGGTACTCGCGTTTGCGCAGGGCGCGACGGAGCTTGGCGAGGGCGATGTTTTGGAGCTGGCGGATGCGCTCGCGGGTGACGCCAAATCGTTGCCCGACTTCCTCCAGCGTCTTAGCACGGCCACCGTCGAGGCCGAAGCGCGAATTGATGATCTTCAGTTCGCGCGGATCGAGCACGCCTAGCAGCTCGGCGATCTCCTCCTGCATATTCTTATCGCTGAGATTCTCCGAAGGATCCACCGCCGCGTCGTCGCCCACGATGGCTCCGAATTCCGTGCCTTCCTCGTCATTCATCGGTGCATCCAGCGATGCAGGGCGGATGCTCACGGTGCGGAGCTGGGTGAGCTTCGAGGCGTTGATACCGACCTCTTCCGCGAGTTCCTCATCGGTAGGCTCGCGACCGAGCATTTCGCTCATGCTGTTGGAAACGCGCTTGATTTTCGCAATTTTATCCACGAGATGCACGGGCAGGCGGATGGTCTTGGACTGGTTCGCGAGAGCGCGTTTGATGGATTGTTTGATCCACCAAGCCGCGTAGGTGGAGAGCTTGCCGCCCTTGGCTGGATCAAAACGCTCCACGGCCTTCATCAGGCCGATATTGCCCTCGGAGACGAGGTCGAGCAGCGGCAGGCCGATATTCGCGTAATCGTGGGCGATTTTCACGACCAGGCGCAAATTGGCCGTAATCATGTGAGTCCGCGCCTCTTTGTCGCCTTTTTTGATGCGAGCTGCCAATATGATCTCTTCCTCGATGGTGAGCAGCGGCGTCTTGCCGATCTCGCGAAGGTAGAGTTTGAATCCTGTATCTGAATCATCGTAGCGTGACATATTGTTCTCCTTTTGTTGGTTGAGTTGGTTAGAGCACTTTCAGTGCGGTTTCGTGTTACGTTGTTGTATTTTTTATCAGCGGCCTTTTTATTTCTTTCGTTCTGCCTTTTGTAATCTCAATGTATGGACGCTGTTGTAAGGGTTTTATTCCCGTATAGGGAGTGAATTTATTATTACCATGATCTCCTGTTCATCTGGCCGTTGTTCATGTTTCAACGCCTGTCTGCATTGGATACTCGTTGAACCCTGCTGATATTAGAAAATAAAATAATCTTCTGCCTCAATGGATGCCTTCAAAGGGCACGTCGCTCCGTTTATGGAAATTATCATCCGCTCGGAAGTCGGCATGGGCAAAGGCGATATGATTTCGAAGCTGGCGAGGGTAAAAAGATAGTCGGGGGAAACAAAGCTGTCTTGACCGTCAAAAATGACGTAATTTTAACTACTCTAAGAGATGCTAAATAAAGCCGAGCGACGGGCGCTCGGTGCGCTCGACCGTGGGTTAAAACCCACGGCTACCCTCCGGCTGCCGCTACGCGGCAAAAAAGCAGCTCCTGCCTGAACAGAGGAGGAAAGCCGTCTATAGAAGGGGAAGCCGTTTATTCCTGTCCGTATCGGTGTGCCATTCCTGTCGGTGTCTTTTTCAACACAGTAGAACTAGTAGTCTCCTTGCACTTCGATGAAGTCGCCGGGGAGGATTTTCGGATCGAGGCTGGCGTCTTTTTTGATCGCTTTGCGGCTGTAGATTTCGGTCTTTCCGCCACGGATGATTTTCACTTTATCATCCGCAAAGTCCGCTGGGCCTCCGGCGGCGGCGATGGAGGTGCTGAGGGTCATATCAGCGGACCAGACTTGTTTGCCGGGTGAACGCACTGCGCCGCCTATGACGACGTTGCGCTGGCCTTGCACGGTGTTGATGACGATGGTGGGGTTTGAGAAAATTTTCCCTGCAATCAGACTTTTCTCGATAGCGAGCGCGAGTTGGCTGGTGGAGGAGCCAGCGGCTTGGATGCGCCCGATGAGGGGGATGCCGATTTTCCCGTCGTCCACGGTGACGATGAGGCCCGTGAAGTCTGGGATGTATTCCACGGCGACGCCGCTGAGGCGGATTTCGATGACGTCGCCATCGCGGAGCTTCACGTCGGCGCGCGCGGGGAGGAGTGCGATGAGGAGCAGGAGTAGTGAGAGAAGTGGGCGCATGGTTTTTGGGTCTTAGTATTCGCCGTCGTCGCCTTTGAGGGCAGGCGCTTTCTTGGAGTCGCTGGGGCGTTCTTTTTTGCCGGTCGAGTAGTATTCGTTGTAGTTCGAGTAGTAGGAGTAGGAGTCGTCCTGCTTGGTATCCATGTTGTTGAGGACGACGCCGACGAGGTTGCCGCCGACGTGCTGGACGGCTTGCTTTACGCGCAGGAGCATCCCGCGTGGGAAGCGGCGATATTGCACGACCATGATGGTATTATCCACCTCGGAGGCGAGCAGGCTGGCGTCGGAGACGCCGAGGATCGGCGGGGAGTCAAAGAAGACGATGTCGTATTGTTGTTTGAGTGTGCCGATGAGTTCTTTCATCTCGGGGCCGTTCAGGATGCCGATGTCGTCCTGCGGGATTTTGCCGCTGGGCATAAAGAAGAGGTTGTCTTGCTTGGTCTTCTTCACGATGTCGGCGATGCCGACTTTGCCTTGGAGCAGATCGGCGAGGCCCACGGAGTTATCTTCGTCGAAGTATTTGTGCTGCGAGGGGCGGCGGAGGTCGGCGTCCACCACGAGGGTGCGGGAGCCGCCTTTGGCGAAAGTGAACGCAAGATTGCTGAGGGTGGTGCTCTTGCCTTCACCGGGGCCACCGGAGACGAGGGTGAAGCTGTTGGCGTCGCGATCGGTAAGGTTAAATTCGATGTTCGCTTTTAGAATGCGGTAAAACTCGGCATCCGCAGAATCGCGCTTTTGTTTGATGAGCGCGGCGATGTCTTTTGGGATGACGGCGAGGACGGAGACGCTGAGGTAGCGTTCGATGTCTTCGACGTTTTTCACCGAGGTATCGAGGTATTCGATGAAGAAGGCGAGGCCGACGCCGATAACGAGGCCGATGATGAAGGCGAGGGCTAGGTAAGTGATGACTTTGGGCCGCTCGGGGCTGAGGCCGGGCTCGGCTTTTTCGCGGATCATCACGGGGATGGTGGTGAGCACTTGGTTAAATTTCTCCGCGTCGTGGCGCATGGCCAAGTTGCTGTAGAGGGCTTTGGCTTGGAGGTATTTGTATTTCACATCTAGGTAGTGGTTGATGCGATCCTTCTCCGAGATGCTCTTGTCTTTGAGTTCGGTAAGATTCGCTTCGAGCTTCTGGAGGAGCTTTGTCTCGATGGCGAGCTTCGTGCGTTGCGCGCGACGGATGCTCTCTAGTTGGGCCGAGAGGGTGTCGCGGTAGTTCTTTTGCGCGGCGCGTGCGGCTTTGACTCGGGGGTGGTTTTCGCCGAGGCCGGAATTGAGCATTTTTACCTCATCCGATGCGGACTCCTGGAGTCTCGGCAGCGTATTCAGGATGGTCTGGTCTTCGATGCTCAGTGTGCGCAGGGCTTCCATTAGCTCCTCGGGTTTAAGCTGCTCGATGCGTTCGAGTTGGTTCGTCAGCATTTCCACGAGGTTGCGCTTTTCAGCGACGAGGCTTTCGCTGATTTGCGTGTTTTTGTCTCCCCAGGTCACGATCACATTCGCACTTTCGGGATCTTGGTCGTTGATCTTTTCTTCCTGCCGGATGGAGGAGGCTTCTTTGTAAAGTTTCGCGGTTTCGAGCTGCTTGTTTTCCAGCTCGTCCTTCATCTCAGCGAGGGTTTTTTGCGCGGCGCTCTTTACTTCATCTATGCGCTGGTCGCGATAGACGATGGCGATGGTGTTGGCGATGTCGGCGGCGAGTTGTTTATCGGTATGATAGACGCCGATTTCGATGTTCGAGGTGTTGCGTGTCTCTTGCACGTTCATGCTCTTATCGAGCACGCGGGCGACCCAGGATTGCGGCATCCTGCTGCCAGCAGGGGAGAATTTACTGATGAGATCGAGCTTTTCGATGACGGGGTAGAGGATGGTGTTTTTGCGCAGGTTACTAAACTGCGTGCTGATGAACTGCGGATCGGCGCGTGAGCTTCCGGCGTAGTTCATGGCTTCGACGCCTTTGAAATTATCCGGCTTAATCTCGATGGAGACTCGGGAGTAAAACTCGCGCGGGAGGAAGGCGACATAGACGCCCGCCGTGACCATCACGAGGAAGAAGGTGAGCAGGATGAGCCCCATGCGGAGCTTGATGACGCGCCAGTAGTCGAGAAAGTGCAGTTTAACCTCGTTATTATCGTCCATGAGATTCGGTAGGTATGATTTGGTTCTGAGAAAAAGGAGGCGTAAGTAAGCCGTTCAGTGCTGACTCCGCAAGGGTAGAGAGTCGTTTTTTGACCACGATGTAGTGAGGGTGTTCAAAATTCATACTGCCCGGTGACGAAAAAGCGGGTGTGGTCGTAGTCATTCGTGCCGAGCGAGGTGCTGTTGAGCGTATAATTGAGGCGCGTGCTCATGGTGAAATGGCGGTCGAAGCGGTAGGCCAATGAGAGATTGATGTCGGTGACCTTTCGCGCGGTGGTCGTATGGGCGGCGGCGGATTGCTCATTGTTTTGGATGAGATTGATGCCGAGTGAACTCGAAAGGCGCGGGGTGAAAGCGCGGCTGGCGCTGATGCCCACGCGGGCAACGGTGTTTTGATCGCCGGGATTTGCCGCCTCTTCGAAGCCGTAGCGCCCGCTCAGGCCGAAGGTGCTGCGCGCGTTGTATTGGTAACGCAAGCTGCCCTCGCCGTAGGGCGTCAGACTATTGCCAGCGGTGCTCTGTGTGTAGCTCCTCGCGGATTCGCCGAGGCGGAAAGTCAACGACGTGCGACGACTGAACTGATAATCCGAGCCGACGAGAAGATAAACCGTATTACTATCGCGCGAAGCAGTGCCCACGCCCGCATCAAGGTAGCGCGTGACGCCGTAACGCAGCTCCCCGATGAGCGAGACGCGCGAGGAATAGAGGTATTGGAATTCATTGCCCAATACCGCCTGCCAGAAGTTGCTACTCTTCCGCTGGCTGTCTGCATAGAGCACCGCATCGAGGCTAAAACTCGTATCGGTATGAAAACGATGCCCCCAGCGGTAGGTGAGGTCGTATTTCGTATTCACGGAAAGATAAGCCCCGCTACCCTGCCCGCTACCCTGCCCGCTCACTCGGCCCTGTTGCTGGAGATTCACCCGCGAATAATCCGGCTGGGACTGATAGCCCAGACTCGTATTGGCGCTAAACTGCATCCGCGAACTCACCCGCCGCACGTAGGCAAAAGAGAGCCCGCCAGTGTAATCGGCGGCGGTGCCGGGGCGGTTCCAATAGTATTCCACGCCCGCGTTCAGATCGAAAGTGAGCGCCGACCGCGCCTTCACCCACTGCACGTCCCAACTCCCATTCAGCCCTGTGACCACGCTCGCGCTGCGCGGCTGGCCGGGGATGCCGGGGATGGTGACGAGCACCGTTTGCTCGGGCACGCCACGGCGGAGGATGATCGTCCGCCGCTCGGTGCGGAAAACGGGGTGAAATGCACCGCCATAATAAGTAAATTGATCCGTCGGCACCTGCACATTCCTCGTCTCGGAAATCTCCGGCACCGCCAAAGCCGTGACGACTCGCTGCGTCCGCTCCGGCACCGCCCCGCCGCCATCCGGCGTTTGCAGCGCATTATCATCAAACCCCATCGAAGCCGACACCGTGTAGCGATAGCGCGGGCGCGTGAAGCGCCCCTGCCCGGCGGTGAACTGCTGCTGCCCTGCGCCAAAAAAACCGGGCGCACTGAAAGTCGTCGGATTATCCACCGGCTTCGTCACCGTCTCCCCCGTGCCGCCAGCGCCCTCTTGCTTCACCGGCACGATGGAGGTAGTGCCCGTCTTTTGTTGGCCGAGGCCAAAAGTGGTCGTCGCCCCATTATTACCCGGCTTCAGCAGCGAATTCTGCACCGGCAATCCACCCGTCCCATCCGTCCCCTCGCCAAAACCAAAGGGATTCGTATTCGGCGCATCGCTCCCCGTGCCCGTCGGCTTGGTGCCCGTCGCCCCCGCCGCACCTGCACCCGTGGCCGGTTTCGTGGGAGTCGTGCCGTCCGCCGGCTTGGTGCCATCGGTCGGTTTAGTCCCGTCCGCAGCCGCCGCATCGTCACTTGCCGCCGCCTTGCTCACGCCGCTTGGAGCCGCCGTGCCACTCGCCCCACCAGCAGCCTCGCCCCCGCTCTGCGCGAGCGAGAGATGCGCCCACGAACATCCCGCGAGGACAAGCGTGAGCAAGGGCCGGGTTCGGGTCATTATTTGGTGTAAAAAAGCGACAGGGTTAAATTAAGGGCGCATGGCATTAGCGGACGCCCCCCATACTGGCAAGGCTCTCTCGCTTCTTCCTCCACAATGCCCCACTCACACGAGTAAGCCGAGCACCGCAAGACAGTCTGGAAGCGGGGCGCACTCAGACCACGCCGCCACGTAAATCGTTCGATTTTTTTCGCACCAGCCCGCTCTGCGACGACGCTGAAATGCGCCGCACGCACGCGAGAAGACGGCCCAGCAGACAATGGAAAACCCTCAATCCGGTTCCCGCCGCCATGCCCCGCAACCTCTGTATCCATGCGGAGGGAGAGCGGGTAGAGGGAATCGAACCCTCCTAGCCAGTTTGGAAAACTGGAGCTTTACCACTAAGCTATACCCGCGAAAGCAACCGCACTGTGGCGAGGATGTTTCCGTTGCTCAAGTGTCTTTTTCGTTTTGAGCAAAAAAAGCGCGCAATTCGATGCTCGTTTTGCCCGCGAAGCGGCACCGGAAATCGCAGGAGCACCAATTTGGACTCCCCCCGCTCTACTTGACTCGGGGAGGTGTCACAAGGTGCCTGCTTTGACGGTGACCATCTTGGCGGGGTCGAGGTGGCGCTGGATGGCGGCGTTCACTTCTTCGAGCGTGAGGGCGATGGTCTTGGCGGGGAATTCATCCAGCCAAGAAACGGGGAAGCCACGCTCCACGCAGTGCAGGAGCTGCTCGGCGAGGCCGTCGGTCTTTTCGAGGCTCACCGTGAATTGCCCGGCGACCGCACTCTTGCGGTAGGCCAGCTCCTCGGCAGTGATGCCGTCTTTGTGCCACCCGGTGATTTCGCGGCGCGTGCTCGCGAGGCCTTTCTCCAGCAGTGCGGGGGCAAAGGTCGCCTTCACCATCCACTCGCCATCGCGAAAGGTGTCGCCTTTTTGCGTCGCACCGATGCCGTAGGTGAGGCCCTCGCGGTCGCGGACGTTGCCGATGAGGCGGCTGGTGAAGCCGCGCCCGAGCACGCTGGTGGCGACATTCACCGCGAGCCAATCGGGGTCGCTTGCGCGCAGTCCGCTCGGCTGGCCGATGAGCACGCTCACACTTGTCTTGTCCGGCATCGCCACGCTCTTCTCGCCAGCTTTTGCCTGCACGATCTCGCCCGGCGGCGGGAGCGGCTCGCCTGCTTTCCAGCCGGTAAATCCTTTCGCAATCTCCGCCTGAAACACCGCTGCATCCACATCGCCCACGGCGACCACGCGCATCTCCATCGTGCCGAAATGCGTGGCGTGAAATGCCTTCACCTCATCGAGCTTCGTCGCCGCAATGGCCACCAGCAGCTCCGGCCCGCTAGCGATGCGCAACGGGTGGCCGGGCGGGTAAATGGCTTGCGCAAAGGCGACGGACGCTTGTTCGTCCGTGTCTTCCAGAGCCTGCCGCACTTCGCTGATGAGCTGCTTCTTCACCTTCGTAAACTCCGTCGCCGCAAACGCTGGCGTGCGCAGTTGCTCCGCGAGCAGCGAGACCACGAGCGGCACGTCGCGAGTGAGGCACTTCGCCTCAAATTCGATCGCTTCATTCTCCACCTTGAAATCCAGCGTCGCCCCCGCGCGCTCCAGCAAGTCGGCGATGGCGAATTGATCGTGCTGCTTCGTCCCGCGCTCCAGCATCTCCGCCACGATGTGCGCCAGCGCGCGATTCGGCGACGCGGCCTCCCCAGCGGGCAAGCTGCCACGCAGATGCACGATGTCTTTCACGCCCGTGCGGCACACGAGCACATCCACGCCCGCCACCTTTTCGCGCACCACGCGCTTGGCGAAATCTGTCGTCGCAGGCGCAGCCAACTCGTGCTCCGGCGGCTGCGGCGGGAGCACGTGCTTGGGCTGGAAAGCCTCATCCTTCGCGGCTGGCGCGGCCTCGGAGTGTTCCTCGTCTTTGCTCGGCACAAACCACCCCGCCACGCTCCGGCGCTCTGCAAAATAGGCCTTCGCCACCCGCTGCACATCCGTAGTCGTCACCGCTTTCAGCTTCTCATCCAGCGATACAAAGAGCGTCCAATCGCCCACCGCGATGCACTCATTGATCTGCTCGGCTTGTGCAAAAGTGCCGTCGCGCGCGTAGGCCCGCTCGGCGAGCAGCCCCGCCAGCGCGCTTTGCAGCTCCGCCGCGGTCACGCCGTCTTTGCGCACGCGCTCGATCTCGGCGACCAACTTGCGCTCCACGTCCTCATGCTTCGCGCCGTCAGCGAGATCGGCGTAGATCGTGTGCAGCGAAGGATCGCGATTAAAGGACGCCATCGCGCTCACTTCCGTCGTCAGATTCTTATCCGTCAGCGCGCGATAGCAGCGGCTCGTTTTCCCCTGTGTGAGGATCGCGCTCAGCACCTCCACTGCTGGCCAATCTGCGTGCGTTCCCGCCGGGATCTTGTGCGCCAGCGCCACCACGCCCAGCTCACCCGCGCGCCGCACTTGCACCCGCCGCTGGCCGCTCTGCTCCGGCTCCTCCGTATAGACCTCGGGGAAAGCGTGCGGTGCCGCCGGGATCGCGCCGTAGTGCTGGCGGATCGTGGCCAGTGCTTGCGCGGGATCAAAGTCGCCGATCACCGTCACCGTCGCATTATTCGGCCAATAGAACGTGTCGTAAAACTCCCGCAGCTTTGAGTTCGGCACCTTCTCGATGTCGCTGCGCCAGCCGATCGTATCGTGGTGATACGGGTGCGCCTGAAACGCCGCCGCCCACAGTTCCTTATCCAGCGCGCTCTGCGGGTTGTTTTCCCCCCGCTCAAATTCATTCCGCACCACCGTCATCTCCGGCCTCCGGTCGTCCTCGCGCAGCGCGAGATGCCGCATCCTGTCCGCCTCCACCTCCACCAGCAGCGGCAGCGCATTCGTCGGCACCGTCGCAAAATAATTCGTCCGATCATGCCACGTCGTCGCGTTCGTCTCCGCGCCGACCCGTTCCAGCACTTGATCAAAGCCCGTGCCCTTACTGCGATCGAAGCGCTCCGTGCCCTTAAACATCAAGTGCTCCAGCAAGTGCGTCGAGCCCGTCGTCCCCGTCACCTCATTCCGCGAGCCCACATGATAAGTCACCATGAAAGTGACCACCGGTGCCGACTTCTCCGCCAGTAGCAGCACCTGCAGCCCATTCGCCTCCAGCTTATACTCAGAGACCGGCCCCACCGTGCGCACCGCCAAGAATCCCTCCGCCTTCACGGGTTCATCGGCAGCGAGTGGTAGGGTGGAAAAAGCAACAGAAGCGAGCATGGCAAACAGTTTCATTGGGCGCGCAGCAAAGCGCAACGTCCGCGACACCGCACGCGGATTCGTGCGAGAGGTAAATAGAAAGCCGCTTTGCAAGCCGCTGCAAAACCCCGAACAATGCTACATGGCACTTCTGCTCTATCGCCTACTTTTTCCGTTCGCCTTCGTGGCCGCGCTGCCGTTTTACGCGCTCCGGCTGCTGCGGCGCGAGCGGGGGCGTAGTTTGCTGGTGAAGCCGCCGGGCTATCAGCTCGGGCTGGGGCAGCGGTTCGGGCGGTATGACGCGGCGCTGCGAGCGAGGCTGGCAGAGGGTTCGCCGCCGATCTGGATTTGTTCCATCAGCGTGGGCGAGACTTTTATCGCGCTGAAAATCGCCCGCGCCCTGCGCGCCCGCGAGCCGCAGGTGCGCGTCGTCCTCAGCGTCACCACGAGCACGGGCTACGAGCTGCTGCTGCGCGAATGTGCGAGCGCGCCGTGGCTCACGCCGCTCTACAATCCCCTGGATTTCCGCACCGCCGCCCGCGCCGCGCTCACCGCGATCCGCCCGCGTGCGCTCGTGCTCGTGGAGGGCGGCATCTGGCCAAATTTACTCACCCTCGCGCGCACCCTCGGCGTGCGCGTCGTCCTCGCCAACGCCCGCCTCTCCCCCCGCAGTGAGCGCCGCTGGCAGCGCGCCCGTTGGCTCGCCGCGCCTGTCTGGCAGCTCTTCAGCCTCGTCACCGTGCCCGAGCCGGAGGATGTCGCGCGGTTCATCGGCATCGGCGGCGCGGCGGAAAAGATACGCCACACCGGCAATGTGAAATTTGATACCGCCACCGCCGACACCGCCACGCGAGAGGCGGAGTTTCGCGCCTCCATCGAGCCGCTCGGCTTTCACGGCCCCATCCTCGTCGCGGGCAGCACATGGGCACCCGAGGAGAAAGTGCTCGCCGCCGCGCTGGCCGCGCTGCGCGCGGAATGGCCAGCGCTCCGGCTCATCATCGTCCCCCGCCACGTCGAGCGCGCCGCCGAGATTTGCGCCGCACTTTCCCCCCTCCGCATCGCCCGGCGCAGCCAGCCCACGAGCGGCGAGGCCGACGTGCTGCTCGTGGATACCACGGGCGAACTCCGCGACTGGTATCGCCTCGCCACTATCGTCTTCGTGGGCAAAAGCCTCCCCGGCATCGCCGAAATCGGCGGTCAAAACGCCGGAGAACCCGCCGCCCTCGGCCTCCCCGTCGTCTTCGGCCCGCACATGGAAAACTTCGCCCCCCTCGTCGCCCACCTCCGCGCCCTCGATGCCGCCGTGCAAATCCCCGACGCCCCCGCGCTCGTGCCCGCACTACGCGCCCTGCTCGCCGACGCCCCTCGCCGCACCACCCTCGGCGAACGTGCCCGCAGCGCCCTCCTTCCCCACCAAGGAGCCACCGCACGCACGGCGGAGTTGCTCTGAGGCAGTGTCTCGTTGACACCCCATAGAGCGCCGGGCATTTTCTGCGTATGTCCACGCTCACTGTTGCTATTCCTGATGAATTGGATGCGGTGATTACTGCGCGGGCCACTTCTTTGGGAGCGGGCTCGAAGGAGAAGTATCTACTGAATTTGTTGGAGTGGGATTGTGCGTCGGGGTGTTTGGAGGAGACGCTGGAGAGACGAATGGCAGGGCCATTTGAGCCTATAGAGCAGGATTGGAAGCAACGAGTCCGCGATGCGGCAAATAAGCTCACTGCACAGTGAGGATTGAGCGGCACGCCGCAGTCATCGAACACGACTTGCCGGAAATCTATGCTTTCATCGCGCAGAATGATCGAGCGGCTGCGGAGCGGGTGCTCGATGCGGTGGATGCCACGCTCGGACGCATCGAGAAGCAGCCGGAAAGCGGTGTTATTTATCGCACGCGAAACGTGAACCTCCATGACCTTCGTATGATTCCAGTGGATGGCTTTCCAAACTACCTCGTCTTTTATCGAATCGGTAAAGGGATAGTATTTGTGCTGTATATCGTCCACGGCGCACGGCATCTCCCGCGCCTTTTCCAGAGTGACTCCCGTGGGTGAGTGAGCGTGCAGAAGGATCGTATTCCCACCATGCCCGGCCAAGCATCGCTCCGCTTGGGTTCAAACAAGGAACCACCGCACGCACGGCGGAGTTGCTCTGAGAAGCTACGGAATTTTCACTCGTATCGCTGCGCGCTTTCCGCGACTCTCGCCGCCATGTTGCGATTCATTGAGACGGTTTATGAGAAATTAAAACGGCACCCGAAGCGGATTGTCTTCCCCGAAGGCACGGAGGCGCGGGTGGTGCGCGCGGCGGGGCGCTTTGCGAAGATGGGGCTGGGGACTCCCATTTTGCTCGGGCACCGGACCGATGTGGAAAAGGTGGCGCTCGCGGAGAAGGTGGACCTCGCCCATGTGGGCATCGTGGATCCGGCCACTTCGTCGGAGCTGGAGGCATTCATCCCTCGGCTGGAGAAGCTAAACCGCTACCGCGACCTGAGCGTGGGGCAGGCGCGGGAGATGTTGCTGATGCCGAATTTTTTCGCAGCGATGATGGTGCAATATAACCTCGTGGACGGCCTCGTGGTCGGCGCGGGATTGACGCCTGTGAACACGCTGCGCCCGCTCATTCACGTGATCAAACCACTGCCCGGCATCTCGACGATCTCTAGCTGCCAGATGCTCGACCTGAGCAATAAACGCTACGGCGAGCGCGGGGTGATCTTCTTTGCGGACTGCGCCGTGATCCCCGAGCCCACGGTGGAACAGCTCGCCGCCATCGCCATCGAGACGGCCAAGGTTTGCCGCCAGCTCACCGGCAACAAGCCGCGCGTGGCCTTCCTGAGCTACTCGAATAAGAGCGGCTCTACCCGCCCAGCCGTGCAGAAAATGGCGGCGGCCACTGCGCTCGCAAAACAGCGCGCGCTCGTGGAAGGGCTGGAGGTAGAAATAGACGGCGAGATGCAGGCGGACACGGCCATCGTGCCCGATCTCGCGACGATCAAAGCGGGCGACAGCCTCGTGGCGGGCAAGGCAAATGTGCTGATTTTCCCTGACCTCAACAGCGCCAACATCACCTCCAAGCTGGTGAAATATCTCGCCGGTGCGGAAGCCTACGGCCAGCTCCTCCTCGGCCCCTCAAAACCTTGCGCGGATCTTTCGCGCGGAGCGACGGATGAGGAAATCCTCGGCGTCGCCGCGCTCATCGGCCTGCAAGCAATCCAGTTTCGCGAGCTGTATCCCGAGACAGCGAGCTAGAGCGGTATGAATACGATCACGCCGCGCCTTTTCATCGCCGCGACGCAGCAGAACGATGGCAAGACCACGGCTGCTATCGGGCTCTTTAACGCACTGCGCAAGGCGCTGGGGCGGATCGGATTTATCAAGCCGGTGGGACAGCGTTTCGTGGAGATCGAGGGGCACAAGATTGATGAAGACACGATCTTGATTGATCAGACTTTCGGCATCGCCACACCGCTGGATGCGATCAGCCCCGTGGCGGTGGAGCCGGACTTCACGCGCAAATTCATCCAACAGTCGAATACCGATCTGCTCGTGCGGCGCATCCAAAATTCCTTCGACCGCGCGGCGTGGGAAAAGGACTTCGTGATCGTGGAAGGCACTGGCCATGCGGGTGTGGGCGCGGTCTTCGATCTCTCAAACGCGCGCGTGGCAAAGCTGCTCGGGGCAAAAGCGGTGCTTGTGACGCAGGGCGGCATTGGTCGCCCGATAGATGAGATCGCGCTGAACGTGGCGCTTTTTGAAAAGGAAGGCGTGGAGGTGATCGGCGTCATCATGAATAAAATCCTGCCGGAGAAATATGACTACGTGATGGAGTTTGCGCGCCGTGGTTTTGCGCGGCTCGGCATCGAGCTTCTCGGCGGTATCCCTGCCGATCCGATGCTCGGCCATCCCACGCTCGGGCAGGTGTGCAGGGCGGTGAATGGGGAATTCATCAACGCCCGCGCCAGCTCGCGTCGCCTCGCGCGTAAAGTCCTCATTGGCGATATGGAGACGGGGCATCTGCTCACGCACTTCCAGCCCGGCACGCTCGTCATCACGCCCGGAGATCGCGAGGACGTGGTGCTCGCCGCCGTCTCCGTCGTGGGCCAACAGGCGCGCGGTCTCTGCGGCATCGTCCTCAGCAGCGACTTGCGGCCCAATGAAAGCGTGATGCGTCTTTTACAAGAGAGCGAACTCCCCGCGATCACCTCCCCGCTCGATAGCTACAGCATCGCCAGCCGCATCCACTCCATGACGATCAAGACGCTCCCCGGCGACACGGAGAAAATCACGCGCATCCAAGAACTGATCGAGCGGCACGTGGACGTAGATCGTCTGCTGGCGTTGCTTTAAGCGCAACGGCGCGATGGGTGCAGCGCCGATTTAGTAACAGTTCCTCGCCCTGAAAAGGGGAGGTGGGGTGATCAACGGGACTCGAACCCGCAACGTCCAGAATCACAATCTGGTGCTCTACCATTGAGCTATGACCACCGTTTGAAGAGCCGTGTAAATACCACGTTTCCCGTCTCTGCCAAGGCCGAACTTTGCGGCTTTGCTGCCGCCGTTTATTTTTTGGCCGTGGCGAGCACGACGATGCGGGCTCTGTCGGTCTCGATGATTTGGTTGGGGCGGATTTTGCAGGCTTTGCGGAGTTCTGTCGCGCCATCCACCCGCACTGCGCCGGAGACGATGAGCGCGCTGGCTTCGCCGCCGCTGTCGCTCACGCCGGTGACTTTGAGCAGCTTGTTTAATTCGATGTATTCTTGGCGGAGGGCAAATTGGATCGTCGTTTGCATGAGATGCTGTGTGGGATTTTGGCGGAGAAAGCACAAGCGCGGAACTGAGGAGGGGCCGTATCCTACCGCCCCTCCTTTATTCAGACTGGCATCGCTGCATTGCTGTCGTAGCGTCGCCGCTGCATGAAGAAAACCGTCGCCGCTTTGCTCTTTGTAGCATCCGTTTTTGCGCAGGAGAATTTGCCGGATCCCGTGCCGGCGAAATCCCAGCCGCCCGCGCCTGCGCCTGTGCCAGAGCTAAAGGCCGAGCCGAAGGTAGTGCTGCGCGAGGAGCCAGCGCCGTTGCCGCCATTGCCGCCGCCGAGTGCGCTGGGTTCCCGCGAGGCGGCGGATGCTTTGAAGGAAGCGGAGCTGGAGCAGGTCGTGGCGTTGCTTCGCGAAAACTACATCCGCCCAGACGCGCTTACCGATGCGGCGCTCGCGCGGGCGGGCGTGCAGGGGTTGCTGGATCGGCTCGGTGCAGGGGCGCGTATTTTTCCGCAGGCGGCGAGCAGCCCAGCGCCAGCGAGCCCTTTCCGCAGTGAGGTGCTGGAGGGCGGCGTGGCTTATCTCCGGTTCGGCACGCTCGGGCCGGTGAATCTCGCGGCGCTGGATAAGGCGCTGGATGGCTTTGCCCCTCGGCCAGCGGCGCTGGTGCTGGATTTGCGGGCGACGCCACCAAGCACGGACTTCGAGATGGCGGCGGAGGTCTGCCGCCGATTTGCTCCGCGCGGGCGCATCCTTTTTTCCATCAAACGGCCTAAAGTGAACGACGAAGAAATCCTTACTTCGCGCGAAGACCCGCGCTGGAATGGGCTGCTCGTGGTGCTGGTGGATGGCGATACGGCGGGCAGTGCCGAGATTGTGGCGGCGGTGCTGCGCACGCATCTCCGCGCTTATGTCGTCGGCCAGCAGACGCGCGGGGAGGCAGCGCAGTTTGAGGACATCCCGTTGGGCGGGGAGCGGTTTTTGCGCGTTGCGATTGGAGAAGTTACGCTGCCGGATGCTACGCCCGTCTTCCCCGGTGGCCTCACGCCGGATCTCGCGCTGGCCATCCCGCAGGAGCGGACGGATGCGGTGCTCGCTGCTGCGCTGGATGGCGGGGCGGCCTCGCTCGTCACGGAAAAAGCTCGCCCTCGGATGAGTGAAGCTGCCCTCGTTGCAGGGCTGAACCCCGAGCTGGACGCAATGAAATTGCTGCAAGAGCAGCGGGCGAAAGGCGAGGAGCCCAAGCCCGCGCTGCGTGACGCGGCGCTCCAGCGGGCGCTGGATTACATCACGAGCGTCGGCATTTTCGAGGCGGCTCGGCGGCGGTAGGCGTGGATGGGCGCAGGCTGGAAAGCCTGTGTCAGACTTACGCCGTGAAGGTGAAGGCGGGGCGGGTGCCGGTGACTTTCTTGAGGACTTTGGCGAGCAGGAAGCCATCTATGGGCAGGCCAGTGAGTGGGCTGGTGAGTGGGATGGTGCTGTCGTAGGCTCCGTTGCCGTTCACATCGTAGCCGATGAGGTCGGTCTTCACGTTGCTTACTTTTTCGGCGAGGCCGAAATGCCCGGTGGCATCTTGCGCGGCGGCGAGTGCGGAGATTTGGCGGGCACTGATGGCGGAGGCGCTGCCATTGAGCCCGGCGGTGATGCCGGAACCGCCGTGGCCGACGAAGAGCCCTTGGGCGTGGCCATTTTTATCGAAGACTCCGAGTGAGGCTTGCCCGTCATTGGGTTTGCCAAAGAAACCGGAGTTGCGGACTGCGGAGACGCTGCCGCCTTTGCCTCCCCGGCCTTGTGCGGCGCTGCCGCCGTTGCCCGCTTGGAGGAGGTTGATGACGCTGTTGATGCCTTTGCTTTGCGTGAAGCCATTCACCCCGCCGCCCGCTCCTCCGATGCCGCCGGAGGCGCTGGCTTTGCCGCCATCGCCCGCGACGAAGATGCCTGCGAGGCCAGCGGTGAGGAGCGGCACGTCGGTAACGAGCCCGGTGAGTGCGCCGCCACCGCCGCCTGTGGTGACGCCGTCGCCGCCGAGCCCGGCGAGGGCGAGGATGCTGCTGCCATGACTGGTGAAGGCGGAGGCGAGGTAGAGACTGGTGAGGTTGCCGCCTTTACCGCCGGTGGCTTTGATCGTTCCGAGAGTGGTGCCGCCTTTGCCGCCTGCGCCTGCGCTGATGAGGAGTTGCCCGCCAAAAGAGGTCGCGTCATCGAAGTCTTCTACGGCGATATTGGAGGTAGTCACGTCGCCGCCTTTGCCGCCGTTGCCGCTGCCGCCTTTGCCGCCTGCGCCAGCGCTGATGAGTGCGGAGGTGAGGTGGGTGTGGGTGATGTGGGCACCGCCTTCGAAGAGCGCATTTTGCACATAAACGCCACCGACGCTGCCGCCCGCGCCGCCGAGTGTGCTGCCGTCGCCGCCTGCACCGCCGAAGATTTGCAGGGCGGGCTTCTTGGTGAGGGAATCTTGATCGTGATGGGTGATGCCGGTGAGCGAGCCGAGGCCGCCGAGTTGCACGTCGCCGCCTTTGCCGCCCGCGCCTGCGGTGCCTTCGCCGCCGCTGCCGGCGATGATGGCGAGCGTGATGCTGTTGAGGATGATGCTGCCGTTATCGAGCTTTTGATCGAGGATGCTGGTGATGTGCGTGGTCTTCACGGAGCCCGCTGCGCCGCCAGTGGTGCCTTTGCCGCCGCTGCCAGTGGTGAAAGTGAGGAGTTCCGTGGTGTCAAAACCGCCGCTCATTCCGAAGTCGCTATTCGGCGCATCGAGATCGAGGCGGATGCTGGAAAGATCGCCGCCTGCGCCGCCGACCCCGCCCGTGGCGGCGCCACCGTTGCCCGCAGTGAGGGTGACGGCGAAGGTGTGGTCCACGTCTTCGTTTTCGCGCTCCAGTGTTTGTGTGTGGGTGAGGTTGGCGATGCTGCCGCCCGCGCCACCTTTGGCCTTGGGCCCGCTGGTGCTGCCGCCGTCGCCCGCTGTGGCGAGGATGCTGCCGTCGTGGGTGACGCTTTTTACGCTGCTGATGCTGCCGCCTGCGCCGCCTGCGCCGCCGTGGCCATCGCCCGCGTCGCCTGCCTGGAGGACGAGATTGCCTGCCTGGAGTTCGATGGTCAGCCCCGTGAGCGAGCCGCCTGCGCCGCCTTTCGCGGTGGTCACTGTGGGCACTTCGGGCATTGCTGTGGCAATCGCAGGGGCGCCGCCGTTGCCTGCGGTGATGACGAGGTGGGCCTCGATGTTGAGCTTGGGCACGATGTTGAGTGTGCCAATGAGGAAGGTGCCCGCATTCGTCACCGAGCCGCCCGCGCCTGCTGCGCCGGTGGTGGTGTCGCCGCCATTGCCCGCGGTGATGACGGCTTCGCTGGATTCGATGTTGAGGTTCCGTGTGCCGCCACCATCGCCGCCTGTGCCGGTGGTGCCATTGCCGCCTTTGCCCAGAATGATGTCGATGGTTTTGCCGACGAAGGGCAGGGAGTATGAGGTGAACGTGCTGAGATTCGAGCTGTAGAGGAAGTGGCTGAGGGAGCCGCCGAGAGCAGCGTAATCCACCTGTCCGCCGCTGCCGTAGGAGGGGAGGAAATTTTTCACCAAGAGCGTGGTGCTGAGTGTCGTAGGGGCATCGTAAAGGGGATCGCTCGGCAGGGGAATGGCGGCGGTGGGATGTGCGGGAAAGACATCGAGGTGGGAGCTGGTGGGGCTCGTGAAAAGGAGCGCGACGCTGTCCTCGGTGCTCGCATCGGAGTCGTGGACGAAGTGTCCGACGATGGGCTTGCCGAGACTGCTGTGGAGATTGAGCGGTGTGCCCGCAGAGGTGAGCACTGCCCCGGCGATGTTGAAGAAATTGGCGCTGCGCCCAGTGGTGCTGAGTGCGAGCAGGCGTCCGCCGTCTTGATCTACATCGAGGTCGGAGATGCCGCCGACGATATTGATGCCAGTATTGCTCACGGTAAAGGGCTCGCCGGTATTTGGCCCGGGCTGCGTGAGTGTGTAGATGCCACCATCCGCACGTGCGAGGATGAGGGTATCTGAGGCTGCACCCTTTGCGGTGACGAGGTCGGAGGCGGTGCCGAGGATGGTGTTGTTTGTTTTTTGATCCTTCAGTGCGAAGGTCTGGGTAGCAAAATCATACGCGCCGGTGATGTCGTGGATGATGCTTTTTTTGACGCCGTTTTGCGTGGTGAGTTCCAGCGCTGCGATGGCGAGGCTGGAGTTGCCGCCGAAATTGCCGACGGCAATTTTGAGGGGCGAAAAGCCGACGCTGCCGATGGTGGCGTTGATCGCTTTGCTCGAATTGTAAAAGGAGCCGTGGCCGTTGTTGTAGTAGATGACGATGGAGTTGATGTCTTTGTAAGAGACGACGACGTCGAGGTATCCATCGCCGTTGAAGTCGCCTTTATCCACATCGGTCGGAGAGTGTCCGACGCCCTCGATGATCGTGACGGGCTGGAAGGTATTGTTGAGGTATTGGACGACCGGCGTGAGGTTGGAATTTGCGGCGGTGCACCCGGAGAGGATCATTTGCCCAGTGGCGGAATTCACGATGAGCACGTCGTCTATCGCCTCGCCTGTGAAATCGCCGGTGATGAAGAGGCCGCTGGCGGGCTGGTTGTTGGCGAAGTTTGTATTCACGAGTGAGCCGCCCGAGCCACCGCTCACGCCGTGGCCGCCGTCGCCCGTGGTGAGGGTGTATTGGGTGCTGTCGCTTTGGAGATTGAGGTTTTGCGCAGTGCCGCCCGCGCCTGCTGCGCCCAGTGTGCTGCTGCCGCCTTTACCACCGGTGATGATGACTTTGCCGGAGGCGTCTTTTTCGAAAACGCTGAGGATGGAGCCGCCTGCACCACCCTTTTTCCCATCGCCGCCATCGCCTGCGAGGAGGTGATAGACGATGGAGGTGGGGGTCGCCCTATTGCCGGGGAAAGCGCTGAGGATGGTGATGTTTTCGATGTTGCCGCCTGCGACGCCTTTGGCTGTTGCGGGTGCGGATGCATTATGCCCGCTGCCGGAGAAAACTTGTGTGAGCGAGGCTTTGCTGAGGGTGATGTTTTTGATCGAGGCACCTGGGGTCGTCTTGGAAATGGCGGGATTGATCGTGAAATCGAGCTGCGGGAGGGTGGTGAGTGGGTTGATGCCGACGCCCACGGGGATCACGACTTTGCCAGCGGCGAGGAGCTTGGACTCGACGCGAAAGACGCCGTCGCCCGCGTAGATGCCGCCGTCGCCGATCACGCCGCCGACGCTGTCGCTGATGTTTAAATTGGAGATGGAACCGCCGGTGAGGATTTCGCCGACGCTGCCTTTGGCGTTGTTGAGGGGGTGGGTGACGAGGCTGAGGAGATTATTGGGCAGCAGTATGGCGCCGTCTTCGCCATTGCTCGGATTGCCGTCGGTGTCGGAGAGGCGCGCGGATTTCGTGAGGTTGCCGATGATGCCGTTGGTCACATCGCCCCAGATTTCGAGGCTTGTGTCGGGACCAAAAGAGATCGCGCTGACATGGCCCGTGTTAAACCAAACGATGGCTTGTCCGCTGAGGACTTTTACGAGCGTCACATTCGTATCGCCAATGGAGGTTTCGCCATTGCTGGCATTGCCAGCGCCGCCGAGGAGGTTCGCTCCTTGCACGAGGAGGGCAGGGGCGATGCGGCTCTCCAGTGGCTCTATGGAGGGTGCGGTGTGGCGTGGGCGTGTGATGCGTTTCATGGAAATAGTTCGGGCTGTGTCGGAGAGGTCTAAGCAGGTGCGATGCCGCGCGAGTAGAAGCGATGCCCTCGTCGCTCGGACGCCCAAGTCCGCAAAATACGCGCTGCGCGGACAGCGGACGGGGCGTCCGCGCTACAAAGCGACGGGGGCGTCGCTTCTACGCTCGTTGCTCTTCGAAGAGCTGGCGGATCACGTCTTCGATGGGGGGTTCTTGCACGTTTAGATCGGTCACGGGGAAACGCGCGAGCGCCTCGCGGCAAATTTCTGTCACTCGGGCGCGCGGCACTTTTAGCCGGGCGCTGTGCGGAGTCTGTTCGGCGACTTCGCCAAAGGCACTGAGATCGCGCGGCTCGGCGTCGGCGAAGGTGAAGGAGAGGAATTTGTGGGTGGCGTATTTTTCGATCACGCGGGCGAGCGGGCCGTCGAAGAAAATGCGGCCATGATCTACGATGATGACGCGCGCGCAGAGGGCCTCGATGTCCCCCATGTAGTGGCTCGTGAGCATGGTCACGATGCGGTGTTCGCGGTGGTAATCGCGGAGGAAAGCGCGGACTTTTTGCTGCGAAGTCACATCCAGCCCGATGGTCGGCTCGTCGAGGAAAAGTGCACGCGGGGCGTGCAGTAGAGCGGAGATCAGCTCGAACTTCATGCGCTCGCCGAGGCTGAGTTCGCGCACCATCACGTCGAGCTTGTCCGTTACCTCCAGCAGCTCCGTCAGGCCGCCGACTACGGTGCGGTATTGTTTTTCATCGAGGCCGTAGATGGCGCGGTTTAGCTCCAGCGATTCGCGCGCGGGGAGGTCCCACCAGAGCGCGTTTTTCTGGCCCATGAGCAGGCTGAATTGCCGCTTCAACGCATCCTCGCGGTGCCACGGCACATGGCCAAAGACGCGGGCCTCCCCACTCGTGGGGTGCAGCAGTCCGGCGAGCATTTTGAGCACAGTCGTCTTGCCCGCGCCATTTGGCCCGAGGAAGCCGATGCACTCGCCTTCTTCGATGGAAAAGGTGATGTCGTCCGCCGCGCGCAGCTCTTCGTATTTGCGATGGAAGAGTCCCTTCATCGCACCACGCAAGCCCGGCTCTTTTTTATAAGTGCGGTAGATTTTGGTGAGTCCTTTGGCTTCGATTGCGGGCATCGCGCGAGGCTACGGCCCTTTCACTTTCTGCCAAAGAAAAAGCAGCCGCGTGCGCTTACCCCGCACTGGCGCGGAAGTCGTGCCGGGGAAATCCAAACACACACCCAATCTACCTCGCCATGAAACGCACACTCACACTCGCTCTCGCTTGCTTTGCAGGCATCTCCTTTGCCGCTGAAAAAAAGCGCGTCGTCGTCTGCACCGTCACCACGGGCTTCCGGCACAGCTCCATCGCCGAGGCGGAAAAGACGCTGGCGAAACTAGCCACGGAGAGCGGCGCGTTCGAGATCGTGGACTTCGCCCGGCAGCCCAATGTGCAAGTGCCAAGCAAGCCGAAGAAACCCGGCGCGCTGAAGGCGGACGCGGATGATAAAGCGAAGGCAAAGTTTGCCGAAGAGACGGCGAAATACGACGGCGAGATGGCGAAGTGGACGCCCGAGATGGACATGAAGGTGAAGCTGGCGGAGGGAGAAAACAAAGCGGCGATAACGGCTAGCCTTGCGAAGCTCGACCCCGCCTACCTCACCGCGCAGCACATTGATGGCGTCATTTTTGCCAATACCACGGGCGACCTGCCGCTGCCGGATCGCGAAGGGTTTATCAAATGGATCGAAGCCGGCCATGCCTTCATCGCGATGCACTCGGCGAGCGATACCTTCCACGGCTTTCCCGGCTACTTGCAGATGTTGCAGGGAGAGTTCAAAACGCACGGCAAACAAGTTCCAGCCGACCTCATCGCAGGCGACACGGCGCACCCTGCGAATGGCCACATTGGTGCCAAATGGGACGTCGCACTGGAGGAAATGTATGAGATGAAAGACGGCTCGCACGACCGCGCAAAGGTGCGCGCACTGTGGTTCCTGAAGCACCCGCCGCAAGAGCCCGGCAAGCCGGAATACGCCGCCGTGAGCTGGTGCCGCGATGCAGGCAAAGGCCATGTCTTTTACACCAGCCTCGGCCACCGCGAAGATCTGTGGAGTGATGATCCCGCGATGAAAAACCGCGTGAACTCCGTGGAAGTGAGCAAGCAATACCAAGCCCACATTCTCGGCGGCATCCAATGGGCGCTCGGCCTCGCAAAAGGCGAAGTGACGCCGAATCCCGAGGTGAAGTAGGCGGCGCTGGAATCCGCCGCTGCTGTCGGATTTGATGAGCGAAACCAGCGCCGTGCTCGACAGGCGCTGGGGCGGTAGCGATGGTGTGTAGTATGTTCGTAGATCATATTAAAATTCACGCGAAAGCCGGCAAGGGCGGGCGTGGTGCTGTGGCGTTTCGCCGGGAGAAATTCGTGCCGCGTGGCGGGCCAAGTGGCGGCGATGGCGGCGATGGCGGGAGCGTGATTTTACGCGCAGACCCAAACGTGGATAATCTCGTGAATTACTACTACCAATCGAACCTGAAAGCTCCGAGCGGCGATGGCGGCGCGGGGAAAAATTGCACCGGACGCGGTGGGGCGAATCAGATCTTTTTGGTGCCAATTGGGACGCTCGTTTATCAGCTCCCCTTTGAGCGCGAGGAGATCGAGCAGGCTCCGCGCGACAAGACGACCTTCCTCAATCTGGAGACGCTCACGGATGAGGAGGTGAAGATCATTGATGGGAAGCGAAAAGGCCGGACGAAGGTGAATCTCGATGAGCTGGAGCTGATCTCGGATCTCACACAGCCGGGGCAGGAGTTTGTGCTGTGCAAGGGCGGCGGCGGCGGCAAGGGGAACTGTCGTTTTAAAAGCTCCACGAATCGCGTGCCGATGGAGTTCACCGACGGCGACGACGGCGAGGAGGGCGAGTTTTATATGGAGCTGCGCAAGATCGCGGACGCGGGCCTCGTGGGTTACCCGAACGCGGGCAAGAGCACCCTGCTCACGCACATCTCGAACGCGCATCCGAAGATCGCGCCGTATCCTTTCACCACACTCACCCCGCACGTCGGCGTGGTGGAGTTTCCGCAGGAATACCAGCGCATCACCGTCGCAGACATCCCTGGGCTGATCGAGGGCGCGCATGAAAACGTGGGGCTCGGGCATGATTTCCTGCGTCACATCGTGCGGTGTAAATTGCTCGTCTTCGTGCTGGATATGGCCGGAAGCGAAGGGCGCGAGCCGATTGAAGATTTGCAAAAGCTGCGCAAGGAACTCGACCTCTACGACCCGCGCCTGAGCGAGCGCCCGTGGATCGTGGTGGCCAATAAAATGGATCTGCCCGAGGCGGAGGAGAAGCTGAAGGACTTCACAGGCCGCTACAAAAAGATCGAGGTCTTCCCCGTGTGCGCCGAATCGGGCGAGGGCTTGGCCGCGCTAAAGCATCGCCTCGGCGAACTGGTGCTCGGCGCAGTGGAGGAGTAGCGCGCTTCCGCGTGTCTTGCTCTTAGCCGAGCTTTTTATTCAGCGTCGCCCTACGCGAGCACGCCTTTCACCACGCTGCCATGCACGTCCGTGAGGCGGAAGTCGCGGCCTTGGAAACGGTAGGTGAGGCGCTCGTGCTGGATGCCGAGCAAGTGCAGCACGGTCGCCTGCCAGTCGTGGACGTGGACGGGGTCGCGCACGACGTTGTAGGAAAATTCATCCGTCTCGCCAAACGCACTGCCTGCCTTGATCCCGCCGCCAGCCATCCACAGGCTGTAGGCGCGGCTAAAGTGGTCGCGCCCATGCCCGGCAGGCTTCGTCGCGTCGCCCTGCACGAAGACGGTGCGGCCAAATTCTCCCGCAAAAATTACGAGTGTATCGTCGAGCAATCCGCGCTGTTTGAGGTCGCGCACGAGGGCGGCGCTGGGCTGGTCGGTGTCCTGGCATTGGATGGCGAGCTGGGTGTCGAGATTGTTGTGCTGATCCCAGCCCCCGTGCATAAGCTGGATGAAGCGCACGCCGCGCTCGGCGAGCCGACGGGCCATGAGGCAATTTCGCGCGAAGCTGCCCGGGCGCTGCACATCGGGGCCATACATCGCCAGCGTTTCGGGCGTTTCTTTTGATAAATCGAGGAGATCGGGCACGCTTGCCTGCATCTTGAAGGCCATCTCGTATTGCGAGATGCGCGTCTCGATTTCCGGGTCGCCTTGCGTGGCGAGTTTGTGGGCGTTGAGCGCGCCGATGTCGTCGAGCAGCGCGCGCTCCGCTTCGCGGGAAAAGCCGGGCGGATTGCCGAGGTAGAGCACCGGGTCGCCCTCGCCGCGCAAGCGCACGCCTTGGTATTTCGAGGGGATGAAGCCGCTGCCCCAGTAGTAGTCGTAGAAGAGCTGGCCGCAGGAGCGCTGCTGGTCGGCGGAGGTCATCACCACGAAGGCGGGCAGGTCGCTCGCGATGGCTCCGAGGCCGTAGGTGGCCCACGCGCCCATGCTCGGGCGACCGGGGATCTGCGAGCCCGTCATGCAAAAAGTCACGCCGGGCGCGTGGTTCACGGAGTCCGTCTGCATGGAGTGGATGAGGCAGATTTCATCCGCGATGGAGCCCGTGTGCGGTAGCAACTCGGAGAGCCAGCGCCCGCACTGGCCGTATTGCTTGAAGGGTTTGATGGCGGGCAAAATGGGGTGACTCTTTGCCCCAGCCGTCATCGTAGAAAGCCTCGCGCCCGCGCGCACGGAGTCTGGCAGCTCCTGGAGACGCATCTTTTCCAGCCCCGGCTTGTAGTCGAAAAGATCCACCTGCGACGGCCCGCCGCCCTGCCAGAGGATGATGACACGCTTTGCCTTCGGCGCAAAATGCGGAAGCCCCGGCAGCGTGCCGATGTCGGCAAACCCGCGCTCATTCAACAGCGAGCTGAGTGCAGCGACGCCGATGCCCGTGGCCGTGTGGCCCATGAATTGGCGGCGGGTGGCGAGGAGTTGGGATTCGTGGAGCGGGCTCATTCTTTAGTCAGTGTTTCGTCGAGGTTCAGGATGCCGAGGCAGACGGCGGAGTAGGCGGCGTGCTCGGCGGGATCGAGCGTGGTGGGCACGGCGAGGAAAGCAGTGGCGGCTTGCGGCTCGGTGCGAAAGCGGGCGAGTTGTTTATCGAGGCTGGTGCGGAAGAGGCGCGCTTCGTCGGCATCCGGCCAGCGGGCGAGGAGTCGGCGGAAGGCAAATGCGATGCGTCGCTCCGGCTCGGTCCCGGCAGTGCGGATGACGCTCTCCGCAAGGCTGCGTGCGGCTTCGAGGTAGATGGGCGCATTTAGCGTGGTGAGTGCGTGGAGCGGAGTGTTCGTAAGATTGGGGCGCACTTTGCAGACGTTGCGAGCTGAGGCGTCGAACATATCCGAGGGCGCAACGGTGCGCCGCCAGAAGGTGTAGAGGCTGCGACGGCGCAGGTCTTCGCCGGTGGACTGCGGATAGGTGAAGTCGCGCTCTTTCGTGATGGCGAGCGCGTCCCAGATGTCCTTCGGCTGGTAAGGATACACGGGCTTGCCGCCCATCTTGCGCACGAGCAGCCCGCTGGCCGCGAGGGCTTGATCGCGGATGAGCATGGCTGGCAGGCGAAAGCGTGCGCCGCGTGCAAAGAGACGGTTCTCCGGGTCGCGCTCGTGCAGCGCCGCGCTCACGACGCTGCTCTGCCGATACGTCGCACTGGTGATGATGAGGCGGTGTAGTCGCTTCACATCCCACCCCGTCTCGCGGAACTCCGCCGCTAGCCAATCCAGCAACTCTAGTTGCACCGGCGTGCCACTCTGCACGCCGAAATCCTCACTCGTCTTCACCAGCCCTAGGCCAAAGAATGTCTGCCAGTGCCGATTCACGATGACCCTCGGCGTAAGCGGCTGCTCCGCACTCACCAGCCAGCGCGCGATGCCGAGCCGGTTGCGAGGCGCATCGTCGGGCATCGCTGGCAGGAAGCCGGGCGTGGCGATGGCGACCTTGTCCTTCTGCATCTCGTAGTTGCCGCGATCTAAAATGAACGTCTCACGCGGCTTCGTCTCCGCCATCACCATCACACGCGGGTATTCCTCATTCTTGTAATTTTTTACGCGACCTTCCTGCTCTGCGACGTCCTTCGCAAGTTTCGGCTCCAGCTTGGGTAGTTCTTTTTCGAGGAAATATTTGTGGAGCTTGTCCGCTTTGTCGCGCTTTCGATCCTTCGCTGGCTGCTGTGCCGTCTCGCGGATTTCCTTATCGGCGAAGCCCTCGTCGGCCACCACTTTCGCTTCCCACTCTTTTTCACGCTCCTCGCTTTTCAGCTCCACTTTCAACGCCGCGAGCTTCGCTTCCATCTCGGCGAGTTTGGTCTTTTGCTCCGGTGAAGCAGCGTCCAGCAGCGGTTCGGCAAGCCGGATCTTGCTGCTGAAAAACGCAGGCGTGCCGCTCTCCGGCAGATTATTGAAAGCCGCGAGCATCGAGTAGTAATCGCGCTGCGTGATGGGATCAAATTTGTGATCGTGGCACTGCGCGCATGCCATCGTGAGGCCGAGCCAGTTCGTCGCCGTGGTGTCCACGCGGTCAAAGAGAATGACGTGCCGCTGCTCTTCAGCAATCGCGCCGCCTTCTCCGTTCAACATGTGATTGCGATTAAAGCCCGTCGCCAGTTTTTGCTCCGTCGTCGCGCCTGGCAGCAGGTCGCCTGCGAACTGCTCGATGGTGAATTGATCGAACGGCATATTGTCATTCAGCGCCTTCACCACCCAATCGCGCCAGACCCACTGGAACGTGTCGCCGTCTTGCTGGAAGCCATTCGAGTCCGCATACCGCGCCGCATCGAGCCACGGCAGCGCCATGCGCTCGCCATAGTGCGGCGAGGCCAGTAGCCGATCCGCCACGCGTTCGTAGGCACCGGGTGCGGTGTCCGAGAGGAAAGCATCCACCTCCTCCGTGCTCGGCGGCAGCCCCGTGAGGTCAAGCGACAGTCGGCGGATGAGCGTCTCGCGCGAAGCCTCCGGCGAAGGCTGCAATCCCTCATGCTGCAAACGCGCGCGGACGAAGGCATCAATCGGATTCGTCGCACCCTCGATTTTCGGCACCTCGGGGCGCTCGATCTTTTCATACGCCCAATGCTTCCCCCACTGCGCGCCCTCTGCCACCCAGCGTTTCAGCATCTCGATCTGCGCAGGCGTGAGTTCTTTGTGCGCCTTAGGCGGCGGCATGATTTCCTCCGCGTCGGTGCTGAGGATGCGGGCGATCAATTCGCTCTCGCCGGGCTTGCCGGGGACGATGGCGCGCACGCCGTCATTCAGCGCCGACGCGCCCTCCAAGGTATCGAGCCGACGGTCACCCTTGCGTTTCTTTTCATCCGGCCCATGGCAGTAGAAGCATCTGTCCGAGAGGATCGGCAGCACATCGCGGCTAAATTTCACAGGAGCCAGCTCCGCCGCGCGGGTAGCGAGCGAGTAGGTGAAAAAGAGGAGAGCAGCGAGACGCAGAGACATGACGTGTGGGAATAAACCCGCCTCAGCTCTGATTCATTAGCCCCAAGCACACAGGCTCTCGACATACGCTGCCGAGCCGTCGCGCAGCCAGCCGTCGAGCTGAGCGGGGTCTTTGAGCTGCTGGCCGCGTGCGCGGGAGACGACGAGGAATTGGCTCGTGATCTCGGGCAACGCAGTGAGGTCGCTCCAGAGCTTCTCAAATTGCGCGACCGGGAAGATGTCCTCCTGCCCGTGGCCCCAGCGTTTTTTTACGTCTTTGAGCGTGATGTAAGTGGTCATCTTCGCGGCAAGTGCGCGGATGGCGGCGAGCACTTTTGCCTCGTCGTCGAGGTCGCTGCGCGTGAGGCCAAAGGCGGCGAGGAGCTGATCTATATCCATCCACGTCGTCATCGTGTTGTAGTAAGTCAGGTCAAACTCCAACTCCTCTCGCGGCATCGCGAGCCCCTCGACGAGGCGCGGCCTGCCATCCACCCGGGCGAGGCCGCCGCCACGGTCTTCCAGGCGACGATGGATCACCTCGAAACTGAGCGCCGCTCCGCTTTCTAAATGCTGACCGAGCAAGGCGGGATCGAGGTTTGCGCCCGTGGTATCAATGTTGTGCAGCAGCAGCGTTTTGAGCTGCGGGCGCTCGCGGAGCAGTGCGGCGAGCGTGCCATTTCGGAGGAGATTCGGGACCTCGTAAAAGTGACCGATGGGGTGCAGGCATTGTAGCGGGAGATTGTCACGGTAGTCATTCGCCTCGCCCGCACCCTCCGCCCAGCGGAGCAACGCAGAGCGCAGGGAATCGCGGACTTTCTGTTGCTGCTCATCGAGCACCTGCTGCGGCATTTCCTCCCAAGCAAAGCGCAAGTCGCGCGCGGTCGGCACGAGCCGCAGCCCCACGCTCTTGCCCCGCGAAAGCAGCACTGGCCCTGCGTAGCCGTAGTTCCCCCGCGCCGCGAGCAGCGCCGAGATCGGCCCGTGCGTGAGATAGCTCGTGGTGAAAATATGCGGCACCTCTGTTCCCGCGAGTTGGCTGATCGCGCGGGATTTCGCAAGGTGGGTTTCGAGGAAAGTCCGGTGCTTTCCGCCGAGTCGGCAAAAGGGATGCAGCGACTTCACCACGCCCGCGCCCTGTGTCCATCGGCTCGCAGCACCAGCGGCGAGGGTGATGACGGCAGCCTCTCCGGCACGGAGCGCAGCGAGGCCGCGCGCTCGTAGCGCGGACGCCCCGTCCGCCCTCGTAGCGCGGACGCCCTCGTCCGCATCTGTAGCGCGGACGCCCCGTCCGCCCCCCCCGCTCCGATACTCCCCAGCCCGCAACCGTGCCTTCGCCGGATTCTCCTCCAAGTATCGCTCATAAGCCGCGAGCTGGTGATGATCTCGCACGATATGATCGAAAGATTCCGGCTGCCAAATAGAGCCGCGTTGTCCGAGGATCCGATTGATTTTATGAGCCGTCACCGATTTCCAAGTGCGCAAGACATCATCCAGCGACGGCGCTTGGCCGGGCGTGATGAGGACGTGCAGGTGGTTTGGCATGATGACGTATTGATCGAGCCAATAGTCTTGGCCGTGTCGGTTCAGTAGCACTTCTTCGACGATGGCCGAGATCTCAAGATTTCGTAAAATGCACGCGCCATGAGAGTGATCGAGCGCCCCCTGGACTGCGGTAGAAAAAAGCGCCGCCGCTTCGTCGCGTTGCGACTTCGGTGCATCGGGAGCGAGTTGGCGAAGACGTTTATCTTTTTCGGCATGGAGGCGGGCTAGGACTTCTGCGGGGAGGGAATCGGCGAGGCGAAAGGTGACGAAATATGTGCAGCCGGGTTGCCGCCAATGAGGCAGGCGACGCCAGCCGACACCGTAGGTGTCTTTGGGGACGAAGGGCTGGAAGAGGGGGGGGGACGGACGGGGCGTCCGCGCTACAGCTACGGACGAGGGCGTCCGCGCTACGAGGGAGGCCGCGCCGTCTCGTAGCGCGGACGCCTCGTCCGCATCGTCGCTGCTAACGGACGAAGCGTCCGCGCTACGAGGCGGCTCGCCGCTCATATCCACGACATCCTCGGCGCGGACGTCTTCGATCACTGTATTTGCTGGGAGGCGGTTTTGTGCGAGGCCGATGCGGGCGGCTTTGAGGTCGGCTCGGATTTGGGCGTGGGCTTCGGGGTCGAATCCGTTTTCGGCGAGGAGATCGTCGAGCGTCGCGGTGCTGGCGGCGTCGGAGCGACTGCGGGGAAGGAGGGCGTCGAAGAGTTCCTGCACCACTCCACGCAGCTCGGGCTGAGTGCGGCAAGCGCGGGCAAATTTATCCAGCTCAGCGCGATCCACGGCGGGGAGCGTCTTCGGGTCGAGACGTAGCAGGGCTGGGGCTCGGAGGAGGTAGTAGCCTTTTGGCATCAGCGCGGCGGGGCCGGGGATGAGGTCGGCGAAGGTGCCGTTTTCATTGATGCGGAAATCATACACCACCGGCTCCATCGCGAAGGGCAGCGAGTCGCTGAGTTCACGCTTTGTCGCGGACATGATGGCGGCGAGCCGCTGCTGCGCTTCGGCCTTTCGCGCAGGCGCGAAGATGAAGCCCATGCCGCCGCCGCTCATGCCGCCGAGCATCCAGAAGCCCCAGAAGTCTTCGCCAAAATCGGCGCGCACCTGCTCGATGAGGCGCTCGGTGTAGTAGTTCGACGCCCACGGGATGATCGTCTGGATGGGGCCGCGAAAGTTTTGCGTCGTGAGCTCGCCGACGCGGCGGATGTTTCCCACTTTAAGCGCGGCGATGATGGCTTCGATAAAGCCGAGCGCTTCCTGCCGCCCGCGCCATTCTGCGGCGGCGCGGGTGAGGTATTTCTCCGTCACCATTTCTAAAATAGGGCCGACGTTTTGCGCCATGCCGCCGTGGACTACGACGAGCGAGTCTTGCAGCGCAGCGCGCGCGGAATCGGGAATCTCTTCGCGCGAAAAGACGTGGTGCTGCGGCATGAGTCGCCCGCGCGAGATGCCCCACTCAGGGTCGCCCTCGCAAGCGGGGACGCCGCTGATGAGCTTGATGCCGGGCCACACGCCGCCGCTGTCCTGCCAACCGCCGCCGCTGCCGCCGAGCCATTCGCCGAGCAGGGCGCGGGCGAGCACGAGGCGGCGCTCACTTTCGCGCAGCGCGCCGGTGAGCGACTCGGCCTGGCCAGTGGCGCGCATGAGCACGGAGATGAGCGCGGCGAGGAGATTTGTGGAGACGGCGAGGCGCGAGCCTTTCGGGATGTCGTTCACGCTGCTCACGAGCTCAATGCCGCGACCGGGGCCGAGCATTTGTGCGAGCAGGTCGGCGAGCGATTGGCCGCTGCCCTCGATGCCGGGCGGGACGACGCCGCTGGCAATGACGGCGGCTTTCAGCAGGCCGAGGTAGTCTTTTGCAAAGTCGAAGACTTCCGCGAGCGACGAGATTTCCGCCACTGCGCCGAGGTCCACGGAGACGAGGCGCAGCACGGGCTGCTCGATCACGCGCAGCCACGCGCTCACGGGCGGCTGCGGTTCGGCGTCGCGACCATGCACGCCGAGATCCACGGAGATATTCAGCACGCGCGCGCCCTCGGGGAAATCCATGCCGAGGAAAAAGATGTCGCTCCACGCGCTGTGCGTGAGGTCCATGCGGACGGGCGTGCGTTCGCGCAGGATGGGAAAAGAACCGTCTGCGCCGCACACGAGCAGCTCCGGGCGGAAGCGCAGCGGCTGGTCGTGCGGATGGCCCATGCGGAACATCCATTGATTCCCCTTCACCGTGCGGACGCTGCGCCGGACTTGGTCGGCGAGTGTTTGAAATGCGAGGCGATAATAGGCGACCGAGAGCGCCGAGCTGAGGCCATCGCTGGGGCCGTTGTCCTTTTGCGCGGTGGTGAAAAGCTCGATAGCTTCCTCGAAGCGCCGCGCCAGCAAATGCTCGAAGCCGTGAAAGGGGATGAGGCTCGTAACGCGGACGCCCTCGTCCGGCGGCAGCGCCGATGCAGACGAGGGCGTCCGCGTTACGACAGACGGACGGGGCGTCCGCGCTACGAGGGCCGCGAGCCGCTCTGGCAGATGATAGCGGTGGATCGCGGCGAGGAAAAAGAGCGCGCGGACTCGGTCGTAGAGATTGCCAGAAGTGCGGCGAAAGGCATCGAGCGCGGCGCACTCGGCCAGCAATTCATCGAGCGAGAGCGTGGCGCAACGAGCCTCCAGCGCGCTGTCGCGTGTGGCGGGGTCGGCGGAGGTAATGAGGTCGAGCAGGCCGAGGGACATGATTATTTCCCGCTGAGTTTGGTAGCCATCAGCTCCACGACGCCGCGTAGCACTTCATCGCGGTCGCGGCCTGCGAGGGCGAGGGCGAGCTGGACGGTGAGTAGCCCGTATTTCACGCCGAAGTCGTAGCGTCGTCCGTCGAGCTCGGCGGCGAGGTAGCGTTCGCTCTGGGCGAGCTGGGCGAGTGCGGAGCGGAGGTGGACGGTGTTTTCGCGCCCGTGTGCTTTTTCAAAGAGCGCGGCGAGGATGCGATGCACGGCGGGCGTGAGGACGTGCATCCCGAAAAAGCAGAGGTAGTATCCCGCGCGGAGGCCGGGCACATCTATTTTTTGCTCGGCCTCGGTGGGCGTGGGTTTTTCCAGCACGGTGTCCACCTGCGTGAGGCGGCGCGCGGCGTCCACGAGCTTGCCGCCGACTGCGCCGTAAAAGGGGAGCTGGCTCTCGTGCGTGCTTTGCACGGCGGAGACGGCGCACTTTTCCACGCGAGCGAGCGCCACGAGCTGCTCGGCGCAACCGTGCTGCGTGTGGGAGAGGTAGAGGTGGTCGCCGACGAGCAGGAGAAAGGCATCGCTGCCCGTGAACGCCGCCGCGCTGTGGATGGCGTGCGCGTAGCCGAGCGGCTGCGATTGCACGATGAAAGTGAGGCGCTCCGCGTGCGCTCCGGCAGCGACGCGGAAGGCCGCTTCGTCGCCGGGCGAAATGACGATGCCGATTTGCTCGATGCCCGCGCGAAGCACTTCTTCGATGATAATGGCGAGCGCGGTTTTCGTCGCGCCGTCGCGATCCACGAGGGTCTGGAGCGGAAGCGTGCGCTGGCTTTTACCTGCGGCGGTGATGACGGCTTTGCGGATGTCCATGTGCGCGCGGAGAGTGGCGGCGATGCGTGCGCGGCGCAAGAAAACGCTCGTCCGCCGCAACCGTGCCAGCCGTAATGCCGCGCTATGGCTCACCAATCCACCATGCTCGCGCTCGGCACCGCAGCGCCCGATTTCACCCTGCCCGATGTCGCCACCGCACAGCCCGTGCAGCTCGCCGACTTTGCGGAGGCGCGGGCGCTGGTCGTCGTCTTTCTGTGCGCGCATTGCCCGTATGTCGTCCACGTGCGCCCGGAGCTGGCGCGCGTCGCGGCGGAGTATGGCGGAAAGGGCGTGGCCTTCGTGGGCATCACGGCAAATGACGTGGCGCAATATCCCGACGATACGCCTGCCGCGACCGCCACGATGGCGCGAGAAGCCGGGCTGGCGTTCCCGATTCTCTACGATGAAACGCAGGCCGTCTCCCGCGCTTACGAGGCTGCTTGCACGCCAGACTTCTACGTCTTCGACGCCGCGCGCCGCCTCGTCTATCGCGGCCAGCTCGACGCCTCCCGTCCCGCGCGCGGAGCTGGTCGCCCGAGCCAAGGCGAGCCCGATGGCCACGATCTCCGTGCCGCGCTGGATGCCACGCTCGCGGGCCTGCCCGTGAGCGCCGAGCAGCGCCCGAGCATCGGCTGTAACATCAAGTGGAAGCCCGGCAACGAGCCAAAGTGGTTTTTCTAACCACTCCCCGCTACCTTCTTCCCTTTGCAAATCGCCCCCGCTAGATCGTCCTACTCATTACCGTGTCCGAACTTCCTGCATCTACCGACGCCCCGCCTGCCACTGCGACGCAACCTCGCCGCAAGCGCAGCCTGCTTTCATGCCTCCGCCTGCTTGTGCTCTGGCTCGTGCTGCTCGTGCTCATCGCAGTGCAGTCGCCCGTCTTCCCGCATGTCGTGCGCGGAGTGTTGATTTTCGACGCTTGGCGCAAAGGCGCGGAACTACGCGTGGGGCACGTGAGTGGGAGTTTGTTCGAGCCGGTGATCTTGTCGGATGCTTATTGGCACTACACTTCCGAGACCGGCGGAGTCACTCGCGTGGAAGTGCGCAAAGCGCGCGCTTGGCTCGCTTGGAGCAATGCTTTTCCCGAGCCCGTGAGCGGCTGGCTGCGGGCGGGCACGGAGCGTTTGGGCTTCACTTCGACGGGTCAAAATGGGCGCTGGTTTCAGCTTCTCGAACTCGAAGGTGTGACGGCGAAACTCCTCCTGCCAGATGGCCCCGCCGAAGAAATCGCCGCCACTCCGCGCTGGCTGCGCGCGCAATTTAGCGGGGGTGGGCGGCGTGCCCCCGTCGTCGTGAGCGCCCGCGATGCAGACCTCGTGATCGGGCGCGGCACCGATTACCTGCACGCCGAGCACGTGCGCGCGACCCTCAGCGAAATCGAGCCCGGCACCGTGCGCGCCGCGCAGCTTTCGTGGAAAATCCAAGGCTCCGAAAAATCCTTCCGTGACATCGGCGGGCGCACTTCCTTGCAGGAATCCACCGCCACCGTCGCGGGTCTGCGGCTCGGGCCGGACGTGCGCGTAGAGTCCTTGAGCGTGGCGCTCGCGGAACTCGCGAAAGGCAAGCTCGCCCTCAACGCCGCCCTCAGCGCCTTCGGCGGCAAGCTCGACGTGCAGGGCCAGAGCGCGCCGCGCGGGCGCGACCTCGACTTCGATGTCAGCGGCAATTTTACAGACATCAATGTGGGCACGCTCGCCACCTTCCTCAGCATCAGCGATGCAGCGGGCGGGCTGATCAAAGCAGGGCACTTCGGCTTTCGCGGCACGCCTCGCGACCTCGCCAGCGGGCAGGCTACGGTGCGGCTGGATGCCACAAATTTCCAATGGGAGACGCGCCAATGGGACTCCCTCGTGCTCGGCCTCACACTGCTCGATCAGCGCCTGCAAATCCCCGAGCTGCGCCTGCACCAAGGCGTGAACAGCGTCACCCTCAGCGGCTCCATGGCGCTGCCGAGCGGCACGTCGCGGTGGTGGGAGCGGGCGTTCGATCTAAAAGTAGAGGCCGATCTTTTAAACCTCACCGACCTCTCCGCGCTACTGCTCCCCGATTTCAAATACGCCGCCGGCGAACTCTACGTGCGCGGCGCGGTGAGCAGCAACGGCGCGGCCTACGACGGCCAGCTCATCCTCAGCGGCAGCAAACTGAAATGGCGCACCGCGCCGCTCGACGTGTTGCAAGCCGCCGTGCTCTTTCGCGGGCGAGAGCTGCAAGTCATCAACGCACAGCTCCTCCACGGCGAAGACTACCTGCGCGGCATGGGGAACATCAGCCTCGCGGGCGACGGCTACTACGAAGGCAGCGTCCGCCTTTCCGTGCGCGACCTCGCCATCTATCAGGCGCTGCTCGCGCCCGTGCTCCCCGCGCCGCTCGCCGGGCGCGCGCTCGTGGATTGGCGGGGGAAAGGCGGGAGCGTCCCGCAAGAGGGGAAATTTTCTGCGCAGCTCGAGAAATTCCGCACCCTCAGCACGCCCGAGCTGCAAGCCACGCACCCGCTCGATGCGACCTTTTCCGGCAGCTACGCGAGCGAGCAGATGCAGTTCGAAGAGTTCCGCTTGAGCGAAGAAGGCACCACGCTCACCGCCACCGTCGCCCTCGGGCCGAGCGCGGTAAATCTCCGCAACATCCGCCTCCTGCACGGCTCCCAGACTTGGCTGGAAGGCGACGCCCTCCTGCCTCTCGACCTTTGGCAACGCTGGCCGGATGTAGATTTTGCCCACCTGCTCAACGACGACACTGTCGCCCGCGTCGCCCTCACCGCACATCAGCTCGGCCTGCGCGAGACTGCCCTGCTCACCGGCATCGAGTGGCCGCTCGCAGGCACGCTCGATGGCACCCTCACCACCGACGGCCCACTCACCGCGCTAAAGCTCGGCGGCGCGCTGAAGCTCACCAATGCAAGGCTCCCGCTGAATTGGAAAGCCGCCCAACTCACCGAGGTGAACGCCGACTTCACCCTCGACGCCCAGGCCGCCACACTCACCAAAGCCACAGGACGCCACGCCACCGGAGCCTTCACAGTGGAGGGCAAACTCGACCTCGCCAAACCCCGCACCCCGCAGATCGAAGCCACCGGCGCAGGCACCCACAACGCCGAACCCTTCAGCTTCAAACTCACCGCCGGCCAACTCACCGCCGAAGGCCCCTCCCCCTTCGCGCCAACGCCAGCGCCCGCAAGCCTCCCGGCGGAAAAGTAACGCCATCGAGGCACAGGGCGCTATAATACCGCCCTGTGTCGCAGAGCGAACCCCCGAGCACCTCGCCTTTCTCAAAACTCACCGCATTCCCGCCCTCTTGCGAGAGCGGGGCTTTGGGTGCGTTTGGAGTCTCTTATCGGCTATTTGATTTTGTGCGTCTCCTGCGCGCCGTGCATGGAGAGGATCTTTCCCTTTGTAAATGTCGCGTCGAACGTCGCGCTAAACCGATAGCGCGTTTGCAAATCCACTCCAGTGATTCCTTTGCCGTCGCGCGTCGGCTCCCAAAGAAAACCACCAATACCCTCCATCGTGGGCTTGGCCTTGCCGGGCTCGGTAAATGTGATGGTTTCCAGTTTGCTTGCGTCTTCTCGCCACACCCATGTGGTGCCCACTAGTGCTTGCTCCACGGGCGTCAGCACGGCGGGTTTTTTCGACACGACAAGGTGCGTCTCACGCCCTGGCGGGTGGCCTTCACTAATCCGGCCCTTGGTGAGGGTGGGGTCGAAGGTCATTATAAATTTGTGGCCGTCGCTGACTTTCAATCCTTCGACTCGCTTGCCGTCCGGCATGACATTCCACTTGAAATCCCCGTCATTCTTCCGGCTCCACCATGCCACTCCACCTTCCGCGAACATCATGTGTTCATACATTTTGTCGTTCTCAAACCACACCCAAATCGTGCCGATGAGTTTGTTTTTCAAATCGTTGCCTGCCCCGGCTGCTGCGACGGCACCCGTGGCCACGAGGCGGTTGGCAAAACCGGGCTCAGAGGATATCACCTGCACCGCCATACCCGCCGCGAGGTCGGCGAGTTTGGCATTTGCCCCGTTGAGCGTCACATCGGCACCGAGTTTTACGATGTAGGTTCTTGGAGCGGACCCATTTTTGGCGGAGACGATGAGCGAGCTTGCTTCGGCCTGCACCGACATGATTTCCCCTTTCATCGCTTGGGCAAAAGCAGTGATGGAGGCTGAGAATAACAGCAAAGCGGCAAGTGCGATGGGTAAGATGGACCGTGTTTTCATATATTTTTGATCTTAAAAGTTTCTTATTCCGAAGCGGCTACCCTCCGACCGCCACCTCCACGGTGGCGCTCCAGAGGCCGATGTGGGCGTCGGCTACTTGGTAGATGGCGCGGTATTTCCAGCGGGTGAGGGTGGCGGGGAAAGGGGTGGTGTCGGTGTAATCCGGCGTGGTGTCCGAGGCTAGGTGGACCCAGCCTGCGCCGCGATCTACTTGGATCTCTAGCAAGTCGAGGAAGGCTCCTTGGCCCTGCCAGCCCCAGCCGATGAAGACTGCGCCTCCTTGCGCGGTCGCGGTGAGCACAGGCTGGAGGGTGGCGAAATCGGGTGCTCCTTTTTCCGCTCCGATGAGGTTTAGGTCTTGGCCGATGGCGGGGGTGTAGCCGGGGGCGTCTTTCATCAAAGCCACGAGGGCAAAGAGGCGATCCAGCGCGCCGGGATTCATCGCGGCGACTGTGACGGGCAGCGCGGGCGGGGTGAAAGTGGTGAGCACTAGCACGGACGGGCCCGTGCCGACTTGCGCCGCGAGCGCCGTCTCCGTGCAAGAAGGGGCGAAAGCGCGCACCGCTGGCAGCCACGAGCCGAGCACGTAGATGAGCCAACGGGCATCGGCGATGGCGATGAGCACCTGCCCACTATTGAGACCTAGCGCGGCCTGGTAGGTGGTGATTTTGTTGCGGAAGTTTTCGAGCCACAGGATTTGTTCTGCGGCGCGACCGGGATAATAGACTTGGCGTTTCATGGATGTAGTTTTGGTTGGTTCTTGGTGTTATTTAGACTGAAAGTGTGGGGCGAAGTGGCGAATGGCGCATCTGGAGTGCGGGGGCATGACCCCGCTCTGGAGGGCGAGGAACGAGCGGGTGGGCCAG
>JAYVQK010000248.1:0-52735 GCA_043757005.1 Verrucomicrobiaceae bacterium | reverse complement strand
GGCTTGGAATGAGGAGGTGATTTATTTTGCGCTGACGGATCGGTTTGCGGATGGCGACGCGGCGAATGATGTGCCGCGCGGGAGTGATCCGGCGCTTTATGATGCGGGGCAGGAGGACATGGCGAAGTATCACGGCGGGGATTTGCGGGGGCTGGAGCGGGCGATTGCGAGCGGCTATTTCGAGGCGCTGGGGGCGACGGCGCTTTGGGTGTCGCCGCCGGTGCGGAATGTGTGGAATTCCCTAGCGGATCTCGGCGGACCGAAGACGGGGTATCACGGCTACTGGGCGCAGGATTTTTTGGATATTGATCCGCACATTATCTCCAGCCGTTCGCTGGATGGGGCGCGGGTGTATGCGGATTCGCGCGATGGGCGGATGCAGCATTACAAGGATTTCGTGGCGCTGGCGCACGCGCATGGGCTGAAGGTGATCCAGGACATCGTGTGCAATCACGCGGGGCCGGTTTTTTTCTACGACGGGAATTTAAATGGAAAGCTGGATCGCGATAAGGAGATGGAGTGGCGGCTGCCGTATCGCGAGGAGGGCTACGCCGATCTGGCGAAATGGATGAGCGCCCCCGAATGGAACGCGCTGCCGACGATGCCGGGCGGGCCGCTGACGATCCTCGGGCGCGAGGTGAAGACGACGGGGCTGCTGCAAAAGCTGGAGACTTATGGGCGGCGGGGGATGAGTGATGATTCGCTGGGGAAGCGGAACGGCGAGGAGCTGATGTGCGACTTTTTCGCGCTGCGCGACATTTACACCGCGCCGGATTCGCCGCACTTCAGCGCGCTGGTGGATGAGTTTGTGGAGATCTACCGCTTCTACTTGGAGGAGATCGGCGTGGATGGCTTTCGCATGGATACGGTGAAGCATGTGCATCGGGAGTTTTGGGAGGCGTTCACCGAGCGGCTGCGGGCCAAGGTGGGGCCAGAGCGAGCGAAGCGGCTGCTGCTTTTCGGCGAGGTGTATGACAGCGCGCAGGTGATCCTCGGGCGCTATACCTACCGCCAGCAATGGCCCGCGCGGAAGGACCCGAGCCTGGATAGCGTGCTGAATTTCCCGGTCTGTTTTGGTGTGCGTGAATTCCTGCGACACTCGCTGGGTCGCTGGGGCCCGGTGCGCGCGCTGGAGGGGGCGGTGCAGATTGCGGCGAGTGATTCTTTTAATCCCAAACCCGGCGCAGACGGGCTGTGCGCGCGGCAGAAGATGGTGAACTTCATCGAAAATCACGACGGCTTGAATCGCTTCCGCGTCGCTGGAGTGAGCGCGCGCTCGAACCTGCTGGCCAACGCGATGATGCTCACGATGGAGGGCATCCCGTGTCTTTACTACGGCACCGAAGTCGCGCTGGAGGACACGCGCGGCAAGCTCATCGGCGATAGCGAGACGGGGCGCATGACCTTCATCCCGCGCGAAAAACCCGAGCGGCTCGACGAGGCGCGCAGCTCGGCGGATTTCGCAGAACTCGCCGCCGTCGCCCACCTCCGCCGCGCCCTGCCCGCGCTCACCGCCGGGCAACAGCAGACGCTCTGGGCAGACTCCGGCGAGACGCAAAAGGACGACGGCATTTTCGCCTACGCGCGCTTCATCGAGCGCGAGGGAAAAGTGGACACCGCACAGACCATCATCGTCGTATTCAACGCCGGAACCGCTAAAGCCACCACCGGCGCCCCCGGCAACCCCATGCGCCTGCTCGCCAAAAACGGCCAGCCCCTGCTCGCCAAAAACGAGCGCCTCGTGCTACGCCAGACAGTGCCCCGCGCAGTGGATCCCGCCCCCACAGTGCAAGTAGCTCGGGTAAAAGATCAGCCCACCGCCGAAATCACCCTAGCCCCCAAGACCGTCGCCATTTTCACCGTGGAGAAAGAGTAAGCGCCTATGAAATCGCTCGCACTCTACGCCGCACTTTTCTTCGCGCATGCCCTGCACGCTGCGCCGCTCGGGCCGCTCGGGCCGCTCGGGCATTACTCCGAGGCGCAGGAGCGCGCGGCGGCGGCGGGGGCGATCTATGGGCTCATGGCGCACAATGCTTATACGGAAAAACGGCGCGACCACTTCGCACTGCCGCCCGGCTGGGAGCACGAATGGCCCGAGAGTGAGAAGCCCTGCTGGGGCCGCGACGGCCTGCAATACAACGTGATCGAGCATCGCACGCACGGGCGTGTGGATGAAATTGTGGTGGCCTTTCGCGGCTCGGATTCCAAGCGCGACTGGTTGTTCGGTAATATCGGCGGGGCGCAGATCAAGCTCGTGCAGCGCGTCGTTTTCCCCGCCGTGCTCGCGCGCTACCCCGGCGTGAAAATCACCACCACCGGCCACTCGCTCGGCGGCGGTCTGGCGCTCCACTGCGCGCTGCTCTATCCGGGGGTGAACGCCTACGTTTTAAATACCTCCCCACAAGTGCGCGTGGGTCATCAGCCCACTCACCCGGAGCAGTGTGTGTGCTTCGAGGAAAGGCATGAGCCACTGAGGCTGCTGCGCCTTCTGCGGAGCGATGCGCGGCGGGGAGCACGCTGGGTTTTCACCGGGCTGCTGCCGCATGAAATGAACCGCCACTTCAGTGGCCTCATCGCCAGCGAAGTCCTACTCGCAGGCGCGCAAGTGGACGCGAGCCTCCGCCCTCTCGTCGCCCTCAATACCGACCTCCTCCTGCGCCACGGTCACAAGTTAGCGACTACTCAAACTGCGCGAACATCGCATCGAGCGTGTTCACGAGGCCGCTGAGAGCCTCGCGGTAGCGGCTGGGGGGGAGGACTTCGAGTTGCGTCTGCGCCTCGCGCACCATGCGCCGACCGGTGACGACGGCGCTTTTCACCGCGCCGATCTCGATGGCTTTGCTCACGAGCGCGGCAATTTGTTCGTCGTTGCCGCTGAGGATCGTATTGCAAATGCCGTCGCGTTCTTCGGGCGCGATATTTTGCAGGAGATAAAGGATGGGCAACGTGAGCTTTCCCTTGCGCAAATCACTGCCGAGGCTCTTTCCCGCCTGCGCTTCATCGCCCGCGAGGTCCACCACATCGTCGTAGATCTGATACGCCGTGCCGAGCCGCAGGCCGAAGGTGCGGAGTGCGGTGATGACGGTGGGTTCGGCTTCATTGAGGAAAGCTCCCAGCTCGGTCGCGACGGCAAAAAGCGCGCCCGTTTTCATCTCGATGATGCGGTAGTAGTCCGGCACCGAGAGCGACAGGTCAAAGCGCCGCTGCGTCTGCACGATCTCGCCGCTGCATACTTCGCTCGCGGCCTCGGCCATGCGGCGCATCATCTCCGGGCTGCTAAAGCCGCTGGCCAGCTTCATCGCGTGGGCGAAAAGACAATCGCCGAGCAGCACGCTGAGGGAGTTTCCCCACTTCGCATTGGCCGTGGGCAGGCCGCGCCGGAGGTCGGCGCTATCGAGGATGTCGTCGTGGACGAGCGTGGCCGCGTGGATGAGTTCCACGACCACCGCGATGTCGAGATGCTCCGTGCCGATCTCGCCCGTTGCGCCGCCGGAAAGTAGCACTAGAGCGGGTCGGAGGCGCTTGCCGTGGCTCTCAATCGCGTAAGCCACGCAGCCCTCCACCGCAGGATCAAACGCACGAGCCTGAGCGCGGATGCGCTCTTCGACGGCGTAGAGTTGTGAGTTGATCAGCTCAAAGGTCTGCTTTAGGGCGGCGGTTTTATCCACGCCTTGCTTGCCGTTTGAGGTAACCGTTTCGAGCTTTGTGAAATTTTTCACAAGCGGAAGTTACGAAGCTGCCACTACGAAGTCAATGGCTTGAAAGTAGGCGGGACATGGCAATCCGGCGGCGAATTTATTAAGGAAATCGCCAAGACGAAAGAGTCCGCCAGTGAATTTCTCATCCGCACGAGACTACTCACGAAGGACGGCAAACGGTATCGGTGATACGTTTCGGCCATCGTCTGCGGGGCGGCGGGCTTTTTGCGGATAGTCTTTCGGGATTTGTGGCGGGTCTGGTAGCCTCGGGGGACCGTGCTTTCGCCGCTTTTTATTTCGCCATCTTCTCCGCTTAGTAGCGATGTGTTGCTGGGGCGTTTTTTGGATTACGTGACGGCGCGGGGGCAGGCGCTTTATCCGGCGCAGGAGGAGGCGATTTTGGAGGTGTTCGATGGAAAGAATGTGATCCTCAACACGCCCACGGGGTCGGGGAAGTCGCTGGTGGCGGCGGCGCTGCACTATCAGTCGCTGGGGCAAGGGCGACGGTCGGTCTATACGTGCCCGATCAAGGCGCTGGTGAATGAGAAGTGGCTGGCGCTTTGCCGGGACTTCGGACCGGAGAATGTGGGGCTGAGCACGGGGGACGCGACGGTGAATCGCGATGCGCCGATCCTGTGCTGCACGGCGGAGATCCTCGCGAATATGGCGCTGCGCGAGGGCGCGTTGGCAAATGTGCAGGATGTGGTGATGGACGAGTTTCATTATTACTCGGATCGCGATCGTGGCGGGGCGTGGCAGGTGCCGCTGCTCACGCTGCCGCACACGCGCTTTTTGCTGATGTCGGCGACGCTGGGGGAGACGGCTTTTTTCGCGGAGGAAATGACGCGGCTGAATGGGCGGGAGAGTGTGATCGTGAGCTCCACGCACCGGCCCGTGCCGCTGGAGTTTTCCTACGTGGAGACGCCGCTGGCGAAGACGCTGGAGGCGCTGATCGAGAGCGGCAAGGGGCCGGTGTATGTGGTGCATTTTACGCAGCGCGAGGCGGGGGAGAGCGCGCAGGATTTCATGAGCACGAATGTGTGCTCGCGGGAGGAGAAGGCGGCGATTGCGCAGGCGATGGAGGGATTCAAATTCACGAGCCCGTATGGCCCCGAGATGAAGAAGTGGCTGCGGCACGGCATCGGGCTGCATCACGCCGGGCTGCTGCCAAAATACCGCGTGCTGGTGGAGCAGCTCGCGCAGCGCGGGTTGCTGAAAGTGATCTGCGGCACGGACACGCTCGGCGTGGGGATCAATGTGCCGATCCGCACGGTGCTCTTTACGCAGCTCTGCAAATACAGCGGGGAAAAGACGGCGATCCTCACGGCGCGGGACTTTCACCAAATCAGCGGGCGCGCAGGGCGGAAGGGCTTCGACGACGTGGGCTGGGTCGTGGCGCAGGCTCCGGCGCACGCGATTGAGAATCTGCTGCTGGAGCAGAAGGCGAAGAAATTCGTGAAGCGGAAGCCGCCGGAGTGGGGGTTCGTGAATTGGGACAAGCAGACGTTCGCGAGGCTCATCGGCGCGCCGCCGGAGCGGCTGACGAGTCAGTTTCAAATCACGCACGGGACGCTGCTGAATGTGCTGAGTCGTGCGAGCGATGGCTGCGCGGCCATGCAGTCGCTTATCAATAGCTCGCACGAACTGCCGAAGGCGAAGAAGGCGCTGAAGCGGCGGGCGTGGCAGCTCTTTCGCGCGCTGGTGGAAAGGAAGATCATCGAGTTTATCCCGCGCACTGTGGAGGGGGCAAAGGTGCGCGTGAATGTGGCGTTGCAAGACGACTTCTCGATGAACCAGACGCTCTCGCTTTTCGTCCACGACACGCTGCCGCTCATGGACCCCGCCGCGCCGGATTACGCGCTGGTGGTGCTCACGCTCGTGGAGAGCATCCTCGAAGATCCCGAGCTAATCCTCCGCAAGCAACTCGCCAAAGTGAAAGACCAAGCCGTGACCGATATGAAGGCCGAGGGCATGGAATACAACGAGCGCATGGAGGAGCTGGAGAAGCTCGAATACCCGAAACCGAACTGCGATTTCATCTACTCGACCTTCAACGCTTTCGCCGCGAAACACCCGTGGGTGGGACAGGAGAACATCCGCCCGAAAAGCATCGCGCGGGAGATGTTCGAGGAGTTCCGGTCGTTTGCGGATTACATCAAAAGGTATGACCTCCAGCGCGCCGAGGGGCTGCTGTTGCGCCACCTCTCCGGCGTCCACAAAGTCCTCGCGCAAACTGTCCCCGACGCCGCGAAGAACGACACGCTCCGCGACATGGAGGCGTATCTTTCCGCGATGCTGCGGCAGATAGATTCCAGCCTGCTGGATGAGTGGGAGAAAATGCGCGACCCCAATTACCAGCCACGCGGCGAGAGCGCAGAAGTCCGCCCGCCCGGCGCAGAGGAAGCGGAGGCAGACATCACGCGCGATGTGCGCGCTTTCACTGCGGCCATTCGCACGGTTGTTTTCACATTCTTACGGGCGCTTGCGAGTGAGGACTTCGAGGCGGCGCTGCCCATCGCGAATGCGCTCCCGCTCGCCGAAGATGAAACCCCGTGGACAGCCGACGCCCTCCGCCGCGCGCTCGATGGATATTACGCCGAGCACCAGCGCATTTGCCTGGACCCGACGGCGCGCAATCTCCGCCACACCTACGTGACCGTCGCCGACGACAAACAAAGCTGGCGTGTGCAGCAGATGATCGTGGACCCCGAGGAGCACAACGATTGGGTCGCCGAATTTCGTGTGAGCCTCGCCGCTTCCCGCACCACCCACGAGCCCGCCCTACGCCTCGTGCGGCTGGGGAGCTTAGTGTGAAACTATCTTTGAGAATAAAAGAGACTTCGCGAAACAGGAGAGATGAACGCGGAGCGTCAGGGAGCGCGGGGTTGCCATACGCGATTTCTAAAAATCTTTTTAATTCCGAAGGATGGTTTCATCTATCGCGTAGATAGGAAAAGTATTCGCTTCCTGTGTCAGTAGCCGCATCAGCTTGGAATGAATGAATAGCTTTTCGCGACCGAGGATTCTTTCTTCCAAAATACCGATTTTGACCAACTCCTTCAAATAAACTGAAGCCGTCTGCCGCTTGGCCACTTCCCTCTCCGTCAGATTTTGAATTCGACAGTAGGGCTTTTCAAAAATCACATCCACTAGCTCGCGACTATAAATCTTCGGAGCCGCCCGCCGCGCATACTCCACGGTATGCTCGTGCAGCCCTCGGATTGCGCCGATTTTCGCCATCGTCCACAGCGCCATTTCCTCCACCCCCTGCACCATGAATAGCACCCACTCCTCCCACGTATCGCCCTTAGTTACTTCCCGCAGCAGCCGATAATAATCGGACTTATGCTCGATGATGTAGCTGCTCAAGTAGAGAATCGGCTGTGAGAGCAGCTCTTCTCCGATAAAAAAGAGGCTATTTAACACCCGCCCCGTGCGTCCGTTGCCATCAGTAAAAGGATGGATCGCCTCGAACTGATAATGTGCCACCGCCATGCGAATGAGCGGGTCTATTTCCTTGGCATCGTGGAGGAACCGCTCCCAATTTCCCAGCAACGAACGCAGCAAATCCTCACCCACTGGCGGCGTATAAACAATCTCTCCCGTCCCACGCGCCAGCGCCGTTCCGGGAATCTTTCGCACCCGCATCTCCATCCCTTTGATCTGGCTGCATACCAGCTCCGCCGTCCCTGTGGAAAGTGGGCGCTCACTCAACGACCGAAAGCCCTCTAGCAAAGCATAGCTATATCTTAGCGCCTCCTTCGTCGCAGCATCCGCCGCATCATCTATCTCACGAAATTGGAAGAGCCGATCCGTGGTGGTCACGATATTTTCGATCTCTGAACTCGCCTGAGCTTCCAGCAGCGGCAGCGTGTTGATGAGGACGGATTGGCTCGGGATCAACTCCGCCGCCTGCTTCAAGCCAGCCAACGCCGCCCGCGCCGAAATGCACCGCTTCAGCACCGCCCTCGTCTCCAGTTCCGCCCTAGGTGGCAGCAGCGGCAGCGCATTAAATGGCTCCTGCGGAACCCATCTCTGCAACCCTTCTGAATCTGTAGTATCGAACGACATACCTGCACGGGATAGGTCGGCTGCTTCGACACGTCAAAGCAATATGTTTATAGAATCGTGAATTTTCGACACGTATTGGCGATATGTCGTTGGAATCAACACATCCACAAAACGTGTCGTCATTCGTGATTTTTTTCGACGCATTTCAATAATCTGTCGCTTGCACCGATATGTCTCAGGTGAGTGCGGCGAATTTCATAAACAAAACAGTCCTCAAGTAGTCCGTTGAAATGTTCCGTTCTAATTCAGTTGCGGATAATTTTTAGCCGTAACTGAATTTCGCTGATTTCAAATCAGGGCGCTATTGGGTAACAAATGGTGCAGGACTCTTTGCAACTCTTGCAAACAGCAACTGCGTTCCCATTCGTTCCCACTGTAGCAACACCGTGCGCGTATCGCGCAACCGCCTCACGCCACGAGCGGGCCTTCGGTGACGACTCGTTTGAGGATGCGTTTGCCGTCGAGCATGGTGAAGGTCGTCTCGGTGGCGATGACGGGGCCTTCGGCGACGATTTGCTGCGACTCGCTGGCGATTTTGGCGCGCTCTTTCTCGTGCCAAGCGCGCAGCTCGTCGGGGGTGACGGCGGTTTGTTTCCAAGCCTCCACGCGGTCGAATGGCAGCTCGCGGCAGCGTGTGGCGACGAATGCAGGATCGAGGAAGGCGAGGAGGTTGCCAGCTTTTGGCCCGGCCTCGCGGTCGAGGAAGATGCGGTAGAGCGCCTTAAAAGCGAGCGGCTGCTCGATCGGGGTCAGGCGGGAGACTTCAAAGACTTTGCTTTGGATCGCGTCGTCCTCCCACGGCACGCCGGGGAGCGCGTCGGCGAGCGCGTGGAGGAAGGCGCGTTGGGCGGCGGTGAGTGCTTGCGCGCTGGCGGGGAGGGTTTCTTGGAGGCGCGTCTTTTCCTCGTCGGCGGCGTAGTTCGCGACCCACTCGCGGGCGCTGGCAAGGCGTTCGTCGAGGTGCTTTTCGTCGGCAGGCGTGAGCGTCGCGCCCATGCGTTTGGCGAGTTCGGCGCGGGCGTCGAGATGCGGCATCTGCACGATGGCGGCGGCGAGCTGGATGTTCGCGGGCTTGTATGGCTGGGGCTCGGCGAGGCAGGCGAGGCGGTAGGTCATGCTCTCGTCGGCGTTCGTTTGCCCGGCGTGGAAGCGTGTGTGGTAGCGGTCAAATTCGTTGAAGAGCTTGATGATGCCTTCTTCTTTCACGTCGAAATTGACGGGTGAATTCGGCTTCGTGCGGATCATCAGGAAGCGGAGCACGTCGGCTGGCAGGAGGTTTGCCATGTCGCGCGCGCTGGCTCCGAGACCGCGACTGCTGCTCATTTTCGCGCCGCCCACGAGGAAGAATTCATACGGCACGCGCTGCGGTGGCGGGGTGCCATAGATGGCGCGGAGGCACGCTTCGCTCACGTCGCGGGAGCCGCCTTTGGTGGAATGATCTTTGCCTGCGCCCTCAATGGTCACGGGGAAGCTGACCCACTTCGCGACCCACTCCAGCTTCCACGGAAGCTTGCCGCGTCCGTCAAAGGGCGAGACTTTCCCCTCGTGTCCGCAGCCTTTGCCGAGGCCGAGTTTTGTATTCACCACGCGGGTCGGGAGGCAGCGGTAATGCACGAGCGCGCCGTCGTAGAGGTGGACTTCGGTGGTGGCGATGCAGCCGCAATTTTCGCAGATGACTTGGAAGGGGTGCCAGTGCTCGGGGCGGTCACTATTGCTCACTTCTTTGTAAACGCGCCGCACTTTATCCGAGGCGCGGAGGATCGTATCTATCGCGGTGTTAAATTGCCCGGCGCGGTAGATGTCGCGCATCCGGTAGGGCTCCACCTTTACGCCGAGGTCGGCGAAGACTTGCCAAAATTCCTTCATGTAATGTTCCGCCATGTCGCCCTCGCCGCCGCCGGGCGCGGGCGTGTTGCAGAGCGGCCAGCCGATGTATTTGCCAAAGTGCAGATCCTCGCCCTTCGGGATTTCATCCACGGGATCGAAGTCATCCACGCCGAAGAGATAGCGCACGGGCACGCTCTTTTCCTTCAGCGTGCGAAAGATCGCATCGTGAATGAGCACGCCCCGCAGCGCGCCGACGTGGACGCGCCCGCTGGGCGTCTTCGAGTCATTGATGATCTGCGGTGTAGGGCCGCACTTGGCGGCGACTTCTTCGGTCCAAAACATAGGGCGTGGAGAGGTAGCGGTGCGGCGGGGGAAGTCGAGGAAAGAGCGGGGATTGGGGGTTCAGAGTTCAGAGTTCAGAGTTCTTCTTTTCCCCGCGCTCATACGCTACAGCTCATCCATGCCACTTGTCCGCTTGCTGCTCATGTTCCTCGTGCTTTCGCTTTCTGCGGCAGCGCAGCGACTCAGCGCGCTGGCGGGCGTGCCGGATTGGTCGCGGCTGGAGGCGTGTCAGGAGACGATGACGCGCGAGGAATTCGCACGCCTCCTCGACACCGTGTATGCCCCGCGCGGAGCGGCGGCGGGAGTGATCGAGGTGCGCGAAACGGACGCGCTGATTCACACGACACTCACTCCCCCTGCGACCTTTACGCTGCGCTTTGCAAAAGATGCGGTCAACGTGAAAGCTGCGCCGACTTACTGGCGAGCGCATGGTGCCTCCTCGGAAAAGCAGCCGCTCGCCGGGCTAAGGCTGGTGCTGGATCCCGGGCATCTCGGTGGCAAGTGGGGAGCGATGGAGGAGCGGTCTTTTGCCAAGCCCGGCGAGCCGCCCGTGCAGGAGGGCGACATGACCTTGCTCGTGGCCCAACACGTCGCCGAGATGGCTCGCGCGCTGGGTGCAGAAGTGCAGCTCGTGCGCTCGCAAAACGAGCCCGTGTCGCCCGCCACCGTGGAGGAATTGCGCGCGCCTGCTCGCAAGGAATTGGAGCTGCTCGGCACGGTGGACATCCGCGAAAACTACGACGGCCCGCGCGATCCGCTCAAGGCGCAGACGGTGCAGGCGGAGGCGGAGAAACTCTTTTACCGCGTCGCGGAAATCCGCGAGCGCGCACGGCTGGTGAATACGAAGATGCGGCCCGACCTCGTTGTCTGCCTGCACTTTAATGCGGCGGAATGGAGCGACCCGACGGCTCCCGTTTTCACGGCGATCAATGACCTCCACGTGCTCGTCCACGGCTGCTATAGCGCGACGGAATTGCGCTACGACGATCAGCGGCTGGAGATGCTCGTGAAGCTCCTCCACCGCACGCACGCGGCGGAACTTGCCGCCGCGCAGCCCGTCGCCGAGGCGCTCGCCAACGCGACGGGGTTGCCGCCTTTTCTCTACGCTACGGGCAACGCCGTGCGCGTTTCCACGAGCGACTTTTTGTGGGCGCGCAATCTCCTCGCGAATCGGCTCTACGAGTGCCCCGTCGTCTTCCTAGAGCCCTACCGGATGAACTCCGAGGAAGGTTACGCTCGGATGCAGGCGGGCGATTACGAGGGCGCGCGTGAAATCGCCGGGAAGCCGCGCCAGAGCATCTTCCGCGAGTATGCGAGCGGTGTGGTCGCGGGGCTCGTCGCGTGGTGGCGGCGGTAATTTACGGAGCGATCACGGGCAGCTCGATGATGGCTTCGAGGTGGGCGGCGAAGGTGCCGATAAAGATGACGCTTTCATCCGTGTAGCCGCGCGGGTTGCCTGCGGTGCTGGGCGAGGCGTGTAGGGCGGTGAAGCTGCGGAGCACGTCGTTGTGGACGCCATCTACGACGAAGGTATTGCCGGTGCGGACGAGCAGCGCGGCGGTGCCGCCTGTTTTTGCGACGGCCCAGAGAGCGGCGTTGGTGGCGGCTTTTACGCCGGTGCCTTTGATCGTGCCGGTGAAGATGGGGCCGAGGCCGCCAGCGGGTTGGGCGAAGTTTTTGATTGAGGCGACGGTGATGCCGCTGCTGGCTCCTGGGGCTGGGTCGCCGGTGCGGGCGACGAGCGAGACGGTGTTGCCGCTGCGCACTTCCCACAGCCCGGTGGCTTTGCTAGCGGGCATTTTGGCGAGGGTGGCGGTGAAGCTGGCTTGGCCATCGGCCCCGGCGGCGGGGTCATTGAATTTCGCAAAGTTCGCGGTGGTGCCGGGGGCTGGGGAGCCTTCGCGGGCGATCATTTGGTTGCTGGCGATGAGGACGCTGTCGTTGGCTTTCGTCACCGTGGGCGTGTGCGCGAGAGTCGCTTGGAAGGCGACATTCGCGCCCTCGGCAGCGGGCAGTCCGAGGGTGAGGTAGGTGCCTGCACCGCCGGGCGCGGTATCGCCGGTGAGGGCGATGACTTCCCAATCGGCGACGCCTGTGGAAGTGGCGGGGATGGCCACGATGGCGTGGTCTTTGAGCATCGTGAGGCGAGCGAGGAGGAAGTTGCCATCGTAGAGCACGCGGCCTTCGGCGGGCGATTTTGGAAGCGTCGTCATGGCGGTGATGAGAGAGATTTTTTTGCTGCCGTTGCCGACATCGGCCATTTGTCCTTCGACGACGAGTGCCTTGAGCACGCCGCTCGCGGGGCGCGAGTAGAGGCCGGTGTCGGCCTTGGCGGGGGCGCTGAGTTTGGCCCCGAAGAAGACATCGCCAGCATCCGTCCCGGCGCACGTGCGGAAGCTCTTGAATTTCGCGGTGCCGCCCGGCGCGACGTCGCCGCTGCTGGCGATGAGGGTGATGGCGGCGGTGCGTTCGCGGAGGACAACTTTGCTGGTGGCGGCGGTGACTTTCGGCGTGCCAGTGCCGACTTTGAGCGTGGCGAGGAAGGCTCCATTACTCATCGCCCCGAGGGTGGCGATGGTCGCGCTATCGGCGACGGCGAGGGTGTCGCCGACTTTGAGGATGACGGCTCCGGCGCGCACGAGGGCGTCGGCTTTTTTGCCCGTGGGCAGGGTGATGGTGGTCAGCGCGACGTCGTGGCTCGCCGCATCTCCGACGTCTTTCATTTTCGTAAAAGTGGTGCCCGCTGGTTGATTGGGCACCGCTGTTTTGGTGGCGAAAAGGATGGCGGGAGAAGCGTCGCCGGTGCCCTTCACGGTGAAGGTGTATGCGCCCTCGTCGGCATCGTTATTTGGGATGGTGATAGTGGCTTCTTCTCCGCTGTCGCTCGGGTCGAAGGTGACGTCGAAAGTGATCGTGCCTCCATTTGCCGCGATGGTGGCGGAGCTGGGCTGGGTCACGGCGAAGTCCGTGCTATTCGAGGTCACGTTGCCTGTAAGATTCAGCACTGCGGAGCCGCTATTGGTGATGGTGAAGGTGTGCGTGCGTGTGCTTCTCAAGACGGCGACGGTGCCGAAATCCGTGTCGTCCGCAACATCCGGCGAGGTGTCTCCATTGGCGATGGCGATGCCCATTCCGCTGACTGCAATTTCCGGCGCTGGTGCCGCCCAGAGGACGAGGCCCGCCGATGCTGTGGAGCCTGCGCCGAGCGCGCCAAAAGAAGTCGCCGCGCCCGTCGCGAGATCGAGGCGGAAGATGCCGGTGGTGCCGCCGACGGTGGCGAGCATCCAGCCATCGCCAGCGGCGGCGGCACCCGACGCGGCGACGGCGACGGTCGAGGCGATGTCGAAGCCGCCGATGCCCGTGAAGACGAGCGGCGAGCCGCCGAGCGTGATGGGCAGAGGGTTCGTCTGCGTGCCGATGTTCGGCGGGTTCTGGATGTAGAGGCTGTGGCTGGTGGCATCCAGCGTGTAGAGCGTGGTCACGCCGCCGGTGAGCGGCTGCCCAAAGCTATTCGTGTAGGCCGCGCCGGTCGCTCCGGTGCTGCCGCCGGTCAGCCCGTTTTGCACGCCGTCGGGATTGACGCCCGCCGTGCTGCCAGCGGCACCGCCGAGGTCGCCATCCACGGGGGCTCCGGTGTTTGGATTGATGCGGAAATTTAAACCATTCCCGACGATCACGCGGATGCGATCCACGGTGGGGTTAAAATCAAAACCATAGCCCGTTGTCGCCGGATCCGGGAGATCCACTGGGGCTGCCGAAGCAGACACAAAAGCGATCTGCCCCCCCGAGCCGATGACGGTCCCCGCGCCCGTCTGCGGGTCGAGCAAATAGAGCGTCGCGGTGTTGGCCGTGGCGTTCACGCCCAGGCCCATGAGCTGGCCCGTGGCGGGCCGCCCGTCTATGCCCACGAGCGTCTCTCCTGCCGTGATGCCCACGGCCCCGACCGTCGTCACGGTGTCGGGAGTCGCGGGGTTAAAGCGGAGGAGCTGCGTGCCATCGGCGCTCAGTGCGAGGGCCGCGCCGACATCGGTGCGGATGGCGGAGCTGCGCACGGCGAGGCTGGTGGTGCCGAGCAGCGTGGCTTGGGCGTTCACGAGGTTCACGGTGTATAAAGAAGTCACCGTGCCCACTTTTGCCACCATGTAGCCGAGGCCGGAGGTGACTGCGGTATTCGCCGCGGCGGCGTTCACCCCCGGTGCGATGTCGAAGGTCGCTTGTGAGAAATCCAGCACATTGCCACCGAGCGTCAGCGTCTGCCCGAGCGTCTGCGTGCCTGCATTAGGAGGGTTCTGGATGAAGAGCGAATTCGTCACCGCATCCAGCGTGTAGAGCGTGGTGATGTTGCCGTTATTCGGCTGGTTATTCGTGTAAGCCGCCGCACTCACCGTGGTCGTGCCGCCATTGATCGGACCGTCCATATTCAGCCCTGCCACGCTCCCCGCCGCGCCGCCGAAATCGCCATCCACTCCAGCGCCATTATTGGGATTCATGCGGAAATTTAGCCCGCCCTCGGACACCACGCGCACGCGATCCAGGGCGGGGTTAAAGTCCATTTCCCACCGTGTATCCGGGATGTCCACAGGCGTCCCGCCAGCCGTGGTGAATCCTACGGCTGCCCCTCCCAGCGCCGTCGCAAACGCCGTCTCCGGCGCGATGTGGTAAAGCCGCACCGTATCCGCCGTCGCGTTCACACCGAGGGCGTAGAGCTGCTGGTTCTGCGGGCGCACATCTATGGCCACGAGCGTATCCCCCGAGACGACTCCCGTGATCGTTGCAGGCGTGCTGGCCACCTGCACATTGGCCATCGCCGCCGTGGCCAGTTTCCCGTCTTCCGTGAGGATGAAAATGGTATTGCTCGAAGTCTGCGCGCGCAAAGGCAGCGCCGCTGAAAACAAAGCCGCAAGCGCAAAGAGGCCGGAGTGGAGACGAGCGGGCAGGGTTGTTTTCATAGCGAGTCTGGTTGGTGGTTTTAGTTTAGAAAAAAAGACGCAGGTGGAGAATACCGAACGCAGTTTTTTGGGAACTCAGAACTCAGAACTCGGCAGTGGTCTACTTTGAACCACGAAGGGCACGAAGGGCACGAAAGACACGAAAGACACGAAAGACACGAAGAGGAGGGATGAAAGGGCACTCTATCCCTGATATTTCCTTCGTGCTCTTCGTGGTTCAAATCCAAACTATGCCACTACCTAGAGCGAAGCTCTCGAAGCAGCAAACTACGAAGTTTCCAGTCGCGCCACAGCCAGGAAAGCCTGTGCTACTCTACGGCGCGGTCGCGTGGATCACGGCTTGGGTGGTGTCGGTGAAGGTGACGCGGAAGACGATGTCGGCGGTGACATTCATGCCCCGGCTCTGCCCTGCGATAGTGGCGAGAGGTGGGAAGGCGGCGATGGTGGCGATGGTTTTGGTGACGCCATTCACGACGACTTGCTGGCCTTCGCGGACGACGAGGTGGACATTGGCGTTGCTGTCTTGAGACCAGATGCCGAGGTCATTTTTTGCGGTCACGCCTCCGCCTCCAGCAAGTTTGGCTAGGAAAATGGCGCTCCCATTATCCGGCAGGAGCACGGAGAGGAAGGCGCTGAATTTCGCGCCGCCCGTATCGGGCGCGGTGCCGCCGCGCAGGGCGACGAGCTTGAGCCCGCCAGTGCCGGAGGTCGTCCAGATGCCGATGGCTTTGGCGGCGGTGACGGCTCCGGCGACTTTGAGTTTGCCGATAAAGGCGATGTTCTCCGCGTTATCCAGCACGGGGTCGCCGAGCGCGGCAAAGATCGCTCCTGCGGGTGCGCCGGGCGCGGAGTCGCCAGTGCGGACGAGGAGTGTGGCGAGGGCTCCGCCTTTATCCGCCCAGATGCCGCTGGCGGTGCTCGCCGTGACGCCGCCGATGCCGGGGAAGAGCGTGGCCTGGTAGGCGCAATGGCCGAAGTTATTGATGGCGGGATTCCCAAAGGCTTTGAAAAGCGCGCCAGCAGGCTTCTCGGGCGCGGGGTCGCCATTGCTCATCACGACGAATTTTTGTGAGCCCGCTTTGTAAAAGGAGAGCGCGTTTGTGGTGCTGCTTGCGCCGATGCCACCTGCCACGGCGAGGTCGCCGCTCACCTTCCCCACGGCGGCGCTGGCGAGCGCGGTGGGCATATCGGGCGCGGCGAGCCATTGGTCGGTCGTGGGATCATACATAAAGGTGGAGCGTGAGGGCTGCCCGGCGGCATCCGTGCCGCCGCAGTAGTAGAGGACGTTATTGAGCGTGACTGCGCCGCCCTTGGTGCGAGTGGCGGGCAGAGGGGCTTTGCTGCTCCATTTGTCGCCTTTCAAATCATAAGCCTCCACGGTGGCGAGCGCGCCCGAGCCAGCGTCGCCGCCGACGACATAGAGGATGGTGCCGATGACGGTGGCCGAGGCATTGCGACGCGCGGTGGGCATCGTGGCTTTCGCACTCCAGACATCGCCCGCTGTGGAGAATCCCTCGACGATCCCCGTCACCGCGCCGCCAGTATCTCCGCCGATGACGATGAAGGTGCTGCTATCAAAAGCCGCCACGGCCCCAAAGCGCGCCGTCGTCATCGCCGTGCGAGTGGTCCAGATTTTCGTGAGCGGATCATAGCTCCGAGCGACGCTGATCGGCACCCCCGCTGGCGTGGCGAGTCCGCCTGCGATGTAGATTTTACTGCTAGAACGAGTCACCGCCGCATCGCTGACTGGCGCGACCAGCGCCGTCTCCGCGCCCCAAGTGCCCGCTGCGGTATCGAAGGCTTGCACGGCGCTGGTGTTCCCCGTGCCCGCATTGTTGCGCCCGCCGATCACGTAGAGCACGCCGTTTAGCCCCGCGCAGCCAGCGTGCGAGAGGTTCGCGGGGGCGGCAGTGCTGCTAGTCCAGGTATCGAGCTGCGCAAAAGCGACGGTGCTGGCGAAGGCGAGGAGGGCGGTCAGAAAAGGAGTTTTCATGTGGATGATGGGCAGCACTGGTAGCAGCAGATGATCCACATTCCAGCGGACTCTCGTAACGGTGCGGATAAGTTTTCTCGGTGATTTCTTTCGCCCATCGAGTCTTTTAAAAAACTTGCGCCGTATTTTTAAAACATGTGACGTGTCGGACACTGATCGTTTCCTATGCGGTCAACTCCTCAAAACAACATCTAACTCCAACAACACTCTCTCCATGAAACCAACTCGTCACATCCTACCCCTTTTCGGTTCCATCGCGCTCCTACTGCCCGTAGGTGCAGCGGAGATTAGCAAGATCCAGAATACGAATGCACTCATCACGGGGGGCGCTTGGACAGGGGCTGCCGTGCCGGGAGCTGGCGATACGATGCTGTGGGACGCCACTTATACCACGCCGGGGGTCGCGACCACACTGTCGCAGCTCGGGGGAGACCTCTCGGTGTTGGGGCTAAAGGTCACGAATGTCGGCGGGACGCCGAATACGGTAAGCATCATGGTCGGTTTTCAAAATACGAGTTCTGCGAACACGCTGACGATTGGAGCGGGTGGCATCAATATGGCCAGCGCGACGCAGGGACTCATCCTACAATCTAAAATCGCCCTAGGGGCCGACCAGACGTGGATGATCAATAACGCCAACACAAGTGGCGGTGCGTCCGGTTTTAATAATGGAGAAGACCTAACCTTCCAAGGGCAGTTGGGCACGACAACGACGGCGACGACGGCGTTTAGTCTAGGCGGCAAGATCGTGACCACCACGGGAGCGGGGACGGGGATGATCTCTTCCGGCTACGCGGTGGCGAATGGGACGATGAATATCGGCAACTCACTCTTCATCATCGCTGGCGGAACCAGCCGCTTTGTCACGGTTGGTGCGGATGTCACGCTGAACATAGCTAATGGCTCGATGCTGCATTTCCAGAGCAACTCCGCCGCAGTCACATCAAGTGCGGTGATGAATCTCAACGGCGGCACGCTCAAACTCGTCTCCAATAACGCCACGAATCTCGTAACCATCAATGGGACGGTGAATGTGAACAATGCGAGCACGCTGCTCGTCGGCAATAATGTCGCCGCTGGAAGCGTCCTTGTGACCACGGCCAATACTGGCTTGGTCGTAAATGCGAACCTCGCCGGTTCTGCGGCGCTCGCAGTGACGAATAACGCTTCGACGGCGAATATGCTGATCTTCGCTGGCAATAACAGCAGCTACTCCGGCGCGCTGACTTTTAGTGGCACGGCAGGCCGCATCACACGGCTGACGACGACAAACTCGGGCAGCGCGGCGGCGACTTGGAACGTGGGCACGGGCATGGTGCTGCAAGTCAACGGCGTGAACGTGAGCCTCGGCACGCTGAATGGCGCGGGCAACATCACGAATTCAAACGCGGCAGCGGCGACGATTGCCGTGCAATCAGGCGCATTGACCGGGACAATCACGAATAGCACCGGCACGCTCGGGCTCACGAAAGCGGGCGCCGGCACGCTCACGCTCTCGGGAGCGAATACCTACACGGGCGCGACGACGGTGAGCGGCGGCACGCTGGCGGTCTCGCCGGGGACGCTCAGTGGCACGGCGGTGACGATTGCTAATGCGGCGACGCTCGCCGCGCTGGCCTCCACCTCGGGCACGCTGAATACTTCGACGATCTCCGTGAGCAGTGGCGGCACCATCGCGGGTCGCCCGCAAGTCGCAGGCGTGACGACCACGGTGCCCGCGCTGAATCTCGCCGCAGGCAGCTTCTTTTCCATAGACACCGGGCTGCTGGGCAATCCCACAGCGGCGGTGCTAAGTGCGACGGCATTTGCACCCACGACGGGTGCCGTTTTAAAAGTGACGGGCGGCGCAGTTTCGGTCGGCACTTTCCCCGGCTTGAGCTACAGCGGTAGCATCGGCGGCGACGGCTTTGGCGCACTCTCGCTTTCGCTGCCCTTCCGTGTCGCGGGCACTTTGCTGAATAATGCAAACTCTGTGGACGTGCAGATCACCGCGCTGGTGAAGCCGACGTGGGCGGGCACGGTGAATGGAAATTGGGATATTGATACCTCTGGTAACGGCTCCGTGGGCACGGCGAACTGGGCGGCGGCATCCGGCCCGAATACATATGTAGAATCGGTGACACTCGGGAATGACTCGGTGATCTTCAACGATACGGCGACGACCGCGGCGGTGAACATCACCACCGCAGTGACCCCCAACGGCGTGAGCATCAATAACAGCGCGCAAAATTATTCCTTCACCGGCACGGGCCGCATCACCGGCAGCACGGCGATTCTAAAAGCAGGCACGGGCAACGTGACACTCGCCAATAGCGGCACGAACGACTTCACAGGCGGCACGCAAATCTCGGATGGCAAACTTTCCCTTGGCGACGGCGCGACGGCCAGCGTTGGCACTATCGGCACGAGCGCGGTGACGGTGAATTCGCCCGGTGTCTTTGAGCTAAATCGGCCCGATGCTTTTACTTTCACCAACGCACTCGCCGGCACCGGCACGCTGCGCAAGAGCCAGACCAATACAGCGACTCTCTCGGGCGCAGTGAGCTTTGGAGGCACAGTAGATCTCGCGGGCGGCACGCTTAGATTTACCGGCGGTGGCAATCTCAGCGGCGTGGTGAGCGGCGCGGGCGCGCTTGTGGTGGATGGCGGCACGCTGCAACTCAGCGGCACAAGTGCGAATACTTTCACCAGCCTCACGACGATCAATAGCGGCACGCTCCAGCTCAATAAAACCGGCGTGAGCGCGATAGCGGGCAACCTGCTTTTTACCGGCACGGGCGGGCTCACTTTCAGCCAAACAAACCAAATCGCGGACACCGCGACCATCACCTACGACAAGGCGATTAACGGCGGCAACATCATCATCAACGAAACCATCGGCGCGATCACGATGCTAAACGGCAACGACACCAACGCGCAGGTGCAAGGCCTGAACGGCTTCGTAGTGACGGGCCTCCTCACGGCGCAAAATAGCAGCGTCTTTGCCATGACGAGCAATAACTCGGGCAGCGTGGGCGGCGTGAATATGAGCGGCACCTCCACCGTCCGCATCGCGGGCAACTCGAACCCCTCCATGCTCGCCGTCGGCGCGCTCGGCATCACCGCCAGCGGTGGCACATTCCAAGTCGGCCAAGGCACAGGCGCTTTCGACGCGGTGCTGAATCTCGGCGGCGATGTGACGACCACGGGCAATCTCGCATTCACCGACGGCGGCTTCACTGGCACGCAACTCCGGCAGATCAATCTCGGCGCAAGCATCCGCACTTTTAATATCGGCACCGGCACCACGACGACCATCGCCCCCGACATCGCAGGCACGGGCGGCGGCATCACGAAAAGCGGCAACGGCACGCTCCAGCTCGCCGCCACCAGCGCCAGCAACTACACGGGCGACACCACCGTAGCAGCGGGCACTTTCCTCACCACCCCCGCGCACACCGCAGGCAATGTGATCGTGAACGCAGCGGGCACTTTCAGCGTCGCCCAGGCAGCGGCGACGACCACGATGAACGCCGCAAACTTCACCACCGATGCCGGAGCCACGCTCACATTGGCGACGGGCGGGTTTGGGAATCCGACCGTCCCCGTGCTAAATGTGAGCACCTTTAACCCCACGACCACGACCCTGCGCGTCACTGGCTCCGCTCTAGCCATCGGCACGAATATCCCGCTCATTGATTACGCCACCCTCGGCACTGCCTTTTCAAACCTCACGCTCGCCCTGCCCCTCCGCACCGCTGGCTCGCTCATAAATAATACCACCGACGGTCGCGTGGATTTGACGATCAGCGGCATTGATCAGGTAAAGTGGAACGGCAACGTGAATAGCGTCTGGGACATTGATCCCGACACGACGGGCGCGCTCGGCACCGCGAACTGGAAGACCACGATCAGCAACACCTCCACGCGCTATTTCCAAGGCGTCGTCGCAACCGATACAGCGAACTTCGACGACACCGCGCTCGGCACGACCACCGTAAATCTCAGCATCTCGTTCACCCCACTCGCCACCAACGTGAGCAACTCCACGCTCACCTACACCTTTGGCGGCGCTGGCAAACTCACCGGCGCGACCTCGCTCACCAAAACCGGCACCGGCACCCTCATCCTCGCAAACTCCACCACCTACGACCACACCGGCGGCACGACCATCAGCGCGGGCACCCTGCAAATCGGCGACGGCACTACGAACGGCGTCGGCTTTCTCCCCACCGGCACCGTCACAAACAATGCGACGCTCACCTTTAATCGCCCCGACGACCTCACCGTAAGCAACACCATCGTCGGCACCGGCAACATCGTAAAAAACAACGCCAACGTCGTGAGCCTTTCCGCCGCCGCGACGAACGCCACCAGCTACACCGTGAACGCGGGCAACCTACGCTTCAACGGCGTCGCCACCCTCAGCGGCCCCATCGCACTCAGCGGCGGCAGCGCCACCTTCTCAGCAGGCGGCACACTCACCAGCGACCTCACCGGCACCGGCGTGCTAAACGCCGTCGGCGGCACCCTGCAACTCGCGGGCACCAATGCAAACACCAACACCGGCCTCACCACCATCACCACCGGCCTGCTTCAACTCAATAAACCCGCTAACACGAACGCGGTCGGCGGCGACATCACCGTGACTGGCACTGGCCAACTCGCGCTGCTCGCGGCGGAACAAGTGCCAAACACCGCGACCTACACATTACTCGGCAGCTCCGCCGACTCCATCATCACACAGACCGGCGGCGAGACATTCGGCAATGTCATTGTGAACTCCAGCGTAGCAGGCATCGGCGGCGGGCAAGTCGTCATGCGCGCGGGCTTCACCGTGCTCGGCACCGCCACCCTCACCAGCGGCGTGCTCGGCGTCGGCAGCGGGCAAACCGCGACCATCAAGGCCGTGAACATCACCGCCACCGACACCACCAGCGCCCTCCTCCGCGTCTCCAGTAACACGGGCAACTCCACCTTAAACGTCGGCTCCGGCGGCATCACCGCAAGCGGCGGCGAGATCCAGCTCAAGTTTAACACCACCAACTTCGACGCCATCCTCAACCTCGGCGGCAACTTCACCACCACCGGCAACGTCATCATCACCAACGCAGGCTACACCGGCGTAAACCTCAACGTCATCAACCTCACCGCCAGCCGCATTTTCAACATCGGCACGAGCACCCTCACCACCGTCGCCCCCGACATCGCAGGCCCCGGCGGCCTCACGAAATCCGGTAACGGCACCCTCACCCTCACCAACCTCGTCGCAGGCACCTACACCGGCGACACCATCATCAATGCAGGCACCCTCCTCGTCCACGGCACCCTCACCGGCACGACGAAAGTGGACGTGACAGGCACAGGCACCCTCGGCGGCACCGGCACCATCACCCCCACCAGCGCGGGAAATGTGAACATCCTCGCCGGAGGCATCCTCTCCCCAGGAGCCAGCGTCGGCACCCTCAGCGTCATCCTCAGCGGGGGCGGCATCCTCGACATCAGCGGCGGCGCCTTCGCCACCAATTCCCATTCACTCGCCTTTGAAATCAACACCCCCGGTGCCAGCGACAGCGTCAACATCACCGGCGGAGCACTCCGCATCGGCACCGGCGTCCTAGAGTTCAACGACTTTAATTTCACCTCCCTCGGCGGCATCACAGGCGATACCGACTACATCCTCTTCGCCGGAGACACCGCCATAGACGGCACCCTCGGCGCAGCGTTCAGTGGCACCATCGCCGGACTCCCCGCCGAACTCCGATTTGCCGACGGAGGCACCGACCTCATCCTCCACGTCCCCGAGCCCACCGCCACCCTCAGCCTCCTCACCGGCCTAGGGACCCTCCTCGCCCGCCGCCGCCGGAAATAACCGGTAGCACGCCACCCCCAACGCACAGAAAACCTCGCCACCCTCCGCATCCCTGCTACATCCCCCACCCCTATGTTTCATTCACTCATCGAAGTCTGGTTCCACTGGGTCCACGACTGGGGCTACCTCGGCGTCATCCTCCTCATGGCCATGGAGAGCTCCATCTTCCCCGTCCCCAGCGAACTCGTCATCCCCCCCGCCGCCATCCTCGCCGCCCAAGGCGGCAGCATGACACTCACCGGCGTCATCCTCGCAGGCACCTTCGGCTCCTGGCTCGGCTCCGCCCTCACCTACGCCATCGCCCGCGCCGTCGGCAGACCCATCGTCATCCGCTACGGGCGCTACTTTTTCCTCCCGCCCGAGAAAGTAGAACGCGCCGAACGCTTCATGCGCCGCTACGAAAACGGCGGCATCTTCTTCGCCCGCCTACTCCCCGTCATCCGCCACCTCATCTCCATCCCCGCTGGCATCATCCGCATGGGCTTCGCAAAATTCAGCACCCTCACCACCATCGGCGCAGCCATCTGGTGCGCAGTCCTCGCCTGGCTAGGAGGCCGCGTCGGCGACAAACTCCCCCCCGCCCAAATGACCGCTCTCCAAACAGGCAAAGGAGTGGACCTCACCGCCCTCATCGCCGCCGTAAAACACGAAGCCCTCTGGATCATCCTAGCCGTAGCCCTAGTCACCGCCCTCTACTTCGCCGCCATCCGCCTCAGCGCCCAGCGCGCCCCAGAATAGGGAACCTCTGGGAACACGGAACTGCACTATCGAAGCAGCAAAGTTCAGAGTTAAGGAGACGCTGATTGAATCACTCAAAGTCGCTTTGGCATCGTTTTGCGAGTGGTATGTTCACACCAACCCTCTCATTTTCCGCCCCACCCAGTATGCGGCAAAGAGCGTGAGCAGGGCGGCGCACCACCACGGGGCGCACCATAGGCGGAAGCGTTGCTCTTCGGCGTGCCGCTCGGGGAGCAGGCTGAGGCCGCTGACCATGGCCGCGAGGTCGGCGGGCGTGCCGCTTTTGCCGGCGGTGAGGGCGGACATTTCGCGGAGGATGTCGAGCTTCGCGGGCAGTCCCTCTTTTTCTAAAGTGGGCACACTCACGAGGAGCTGCGTTTTCATGTGGCGACCGGCGGAATCGTTGGCGACTTCCACTTCGTATTTGCCGCCTTCGCGCGGGGTGAAAAGGCCGGTGTGGACGCCCCACTCGGCGTTCTCGGCGGCAAGCTCAATGGTCTCGGTCGCGCCGCTCGGGGCCTTGAGCGCGACGGTCACTTTGCCGTCGGTCACGGGTGCGCCGAGCTTGTCGAGCACGGTCGCGTTCAGCCGCACTTTGTCGCCGCGCCGGGGCTGCTCCGGCGTATAGAAAAAGCGCACGCCTTCATCCTGTGCGAGGTGGCGCTGGTGGGCCATCCAGCGCACGACTTGGCTCCAAAAACGGTAGTGGTAAGTATCCTCCACGCCCTTGCGCCAGCGCCACGCGGAGTCGGTGCCCATGTAGAGCACCTTGCCATTCCCAGCAGCGCGCGTGACGAGCAGTGGGATGCGCCCGCTGGCGTTGCGCGCGGCTTCGTGGACGGCGAGAATTTCCGCGCCCGCCTTCGCTTTCACGACGGGCGCATACCAATAGAAACCGGGCAGCCCGCGCCACACGGATTGGTTCGCGGCGGGGTCTGTCGCGAGCATCGTGAGCCAGTGGTCGCGTCCGCGAAAAGTCAGCTCCATGCGGGCCTCCGCGCCGCTGGCAAAACCGCTGCCCTTCGCGTAATCCGTCTCCACCGGCACGAGGTCGCCGAGCGCGGAATCGGCGAGCGATTTCTGTCTGCCGAGCGGGCCGGGCAGGAAAACGAGGCCGCTCGCCTGCTGCTCGATGAGGCCCTTGAGCATCGTCGCATTTTCCGGCGTGAGCATCCCGCCGCCGATACCGACATCGCCAATAAAAATCACGTCGTAACCCTGCAAATCTTCGCGCTTCGCCGGGAACTCGCCGAGGTAGCCCGTGCCTTCACCCATGCCGATTTGCGGGTGGTAGAGCACCGTGTTCACAAGCACGCCGGGGTCGCGCATCAACGCATTGCGGAGGTAGCGGAATTCCCAGCGCGGCTGCGAATCCACGACCAGCACTTTCAGCACTTCCTTCCGCACAGCCATGTGGAAAATGCGCTCGTTGTTCGCGGGGAAAACTTCCTCTTTCTCCACAGGAATCCGCACCGTGAAGTCGCCCTCGCCCTCGGCCTGCGGCGTGATGACGAGCATCTCCTGCACTTGCGCCATCGGCGGTAGCGTCACGTTTTTCGTCCCCGTCGCGCCGCCCGGCCCGGTGATGGTGAAGCTCGTGCGGACTTCGCGTGTGAGGTGATTTTGCGCGGTGATGATGACGCTCACGCGCTCATTCACGAGGCCGTAGCTCGGCGCGAGAACGCTCACCAGCTCTACATCCGGCAGGTAAGTCTCGCTGCCCACGCCGATGGTGAAAATGGGCACCTCGCGCTGCGCCAGTGCCGTCGCGGCGGTGATGGGCGACTTGCCGAGATTCCAATCGCCATCGCTCAGCAGCAGCACCGCGCGGAGGTCGCTGTGTTGCTTCAGCGCCAGCTCCAGCGGCGTGTGGATGTCCGTGCCGATTTCAGTTTCCGCATCCGCTTTTCCATCCGCAGCGGGTTGAGAAAATGGCTCTACGGTGACTTGGTAACGCTGCTCCAGCGCGCTCCAAAACTTCGCGTCCACCTGCTGCTTCACCCAATCGGCGCGCGAGATCGTTTCCTTTTCGCCCGTCACGACATCGCGGGTATTCATACTGCCTGAGCCATCCCACAGCACCATCACGCGCGGCTGCTCGCTGCGCTTGGTAAAGACGACACGCTCGGGCCGCAGCAGCGTCACCGCCATGAGCACCGCGAGCAGGAGCCGCAGCAAATGCAACGCGACCATCCCCCCCGTGCGCCCCTCGCGACGCAGGCTGCGAAAGAAGAACCAGAGCGACGCGAGCAAGAAAGTGCCCGCCGCGCACAGCGCCCACGGAGCCGTGTTGAATTGCCAGCCGTCAGTCATACGAGTGCCTCCTCGCGCTTCGGCGCAGCTTTGAGTTTCGGCTTTTGCGGGATCATCGCTTTGCTCGTGGCGAGCAGCATTTCGGCGCACATAAAGAGCATCGCGGCGAGAATCATCGCGGGCCAAATCTCGCTTTGTAGGCGGTCGGCTTTCAGCTCCATCGCGCCGGTCATCACGGTGAGTTTTACATCGTGCAACAGCTCGGGCAGGCGCTTGGCGTCCACGAGGTCGAGGGCGTCTTCGAGGTCGGGGCGATTCAGCGCGAGCCTCCGGGAGCCGCTCTGGTAAAGGCCCGCGTGCCAGCGCGGGTCGTGGCGGCGGTCGGTTTCGAGCGAGGCCCACGTCTCGTCAGCGGCGGGTTGCCATTCGCCTGCGGAGGCCATCGCGGGCGGGACGAGATGTGCGCCGCCGAGGGCGAGCAGGCGCTGGGTCATGGGCAAAAGGACGAAGCCTTCGCCGAGCGTGCTCCACTCGGAATCCGGCAGCGTGGCGCACGCGAAAAGGTGGCCTGCGCCGATTCGCTGGCCCGTGAGGAATGGCTGGCCATCGGCGAAAGTAGCGAAGACGTGCGCGGTCTCAGAGGCAAGATGCGCGGGCTGGCGGCGTTTGATTTCCAGCCGCGCGATGGGCAGCGATGCGCCGCTGTCGGTCTTGGCGAATGGGCCATCCAGCTCGTCCCACGCGGCGACTCGGAACGGGTCGCGGGCATTTTCCGCCGCTCCCCACACGATGCCAAGCGGGCCTGCACCGCCGTCGCCTCCGGGCGGGAAACATACGAGCACGCCGCCGCTCTCGACGAATTGCTGGAGCTGCTTTGCCACAGCCTCAGTAGGCGTCGCGGCCTGCCAGATAATGAGGGCGGTTTCTTTCCAGCGGATGCTGTCGGCCCGCGCGGCACCAAAGACCTCGGCGGTGCGGTCAGCGCGCGTGCGGTCGGGCGCGGCGGCGAGGGCGAAGCGCGGGGCGCTCGGCGTATCGCTCACGATGGCCGTGGCGAGCGGCGTGGGCGGGCGATAGACGAAATACGCGGCGTTGTCGCCGGGATGGTCGTCGGCGGGCAGTTCGACTTTCCCCCAGCCGCCTTCGGGCTCAATTTTTGGCACGTCGAATTTCAGCGCGCGGCGCTGCACGGGCGCGGTGATGGCGAGGTCGCTCTGGCTCTTCGCGCCGTCCCGCGTGAGCAGCAGCGGGAAGGTGCCGGTCTGCCCGCTGCTCTTGATTTCCAGCGCGAGGGAGAGCTGCCCTTTATCGCCGCGCACGCGCAAATCGGCGGACTTCACGGCGACGGAAAGATTCGTCCCCGGCGCGCTGGAGAGGTCGAGGATGCGGACGCGCGTGCCTGCCGGGAGCCCTGCGAAACGCGCGGCGATGTCCTGCCACTCGGGGCTCTCGGGCCGCCAGTTGCTCGTCTGCAAATCACTCGTCAGCCACACCTCTGCGCTGCCGGGTTTGTTCTTTGTGAGGTAGTCGAGCGCCGTGCGGAGCATCGCGGGAATGTCGGCGGCGGTGTCGGTGGGCTCGGCCATTTGCATCGCGGCGAGCGTGGCGGTGTCGGCGATTTCGAGCGGCTGGCGCAGCACATTTTCGATGAGCACGAATCGGCTGCCCGCGCTCTGTTTCGCAGCCTCAGCGAGCAGTGCGATGGCGTGGGCGCGCTTACTTTCCTGCTGCTCCGGCGCGTGCGCCTCCATGCTGGCGGAGCGGTCGAGTAGCACGACCACGACCTCCGGCGCACCGCCCGCAGCCGCGCCAATCCAGCCGCCCGTGATGGGCCGCGCCATGGCCCACAGGAAAAAGAGGAGCACCAGCACGCGGAAGAAAAGGAGGATGTATTGCCGGATTTTCGCGCGGCGCGTGGCGGCTTTGTTGGCCTTCAGCAGGAAGATCATCGCGGCCCAATGCACCGTGCGGTAGCGCAGGCGATTGAGGAGGTGGATGATGATGGGCAGAAGCGCGGCGGGGAGGAGCCAGAGCATCCAAGGCTGGAGATATGCCATGGCCTCAGCGGCCCCCTTTCTTACTCGCCCGAATCCGCTTCAGCATGAACTGCGTAAGCACGCCCTCGAAGCTCTGGTCGAGATAGGTGAGGTGGTAGTCCACTTGAAATTGCTGGCAACCGTGGCGCAGCGTGGCGAGGTATTCGTCCACGGCTTCGCGGTAGGCTTCGCGCACGATGGCGGGGTCGGTGATGAGGTCTGCGCCGCTCTCCATATCCACGAAACGCACTGGGCGCGTGAAATCGAAATCGTATTCCTGGCGGTCAAGTAGATGAAAAGCGGCGACGTCGTGTTTGTAAAAACGCAGGTGCTTGAAGCAGTCCAACAGCGGCTCGGGCTCAGTAAAAAAATCGCTGATGATGACCACGAGCGCGCGCTGGCGGATGCGCTCGGCGAAGTCGTGGAGCGTCTGCACGATGTTCGATTCGCCGTGCGGCTGTGCCTCCGCGAGCGTCTGGTAGAGCTGGCGGAGGTGCGATGGCGTGTGACGCGGCGGCAAGTCCGTCGTCTTTTCACCGAAGCACGAAAGACCCACGGCGTCGCCCTGGTGGACGAGCAGATGGGCCATCGTCGCGGCGAGTTTGCGCGCATAGTCAAAGCGCGTGCCGCTCGCAGGCTGGCTCGCAAATTTCATCGAAGCCGACGTGTCCACCACGACGTAGCAGCGGAGATTCGTGTCGGCCTCAAACTCGCGGATGAAGAACTTATCCGTCCGCGCAAACACGCGCCAATCAAGGAACTTGATGTCGTCGCCCGGCGCATATTTCCGATACTCGGCAAACTCGACCGACGCTCCGCGCGTCGCGCTGCGATGCAGCCCATTCACGCTACCCAGCATCGGATTGCGGACATTCAAGACCAGCCGCGAGAGTCGTCCGATGACGCCTTGGTCTAGGAAATCGAGGTTGTTGCGTGTTTCAGGCATTACTTTGTGTGAATGATTTGCAGCGCACTCATAGCCCTAAGCCCAAATCAGAACAGCGTATTTATGGGTGCAGGCAGCTCGCCAGCTCTTCGTGCGAGATGAGGCGCTCTTCGCGGGTGGCGAGAGTTTTTACTTTCACCTGCGGCCACTCCTCGCCGACGAGCACGGCGAGGCGCGCGCCGAGGTGCTCGGCGGTTTGGAATTGCTTGCCGACTTTCGCCGCGACGAGTGGGAAGTCCACGCGGTGGCCCGCGTCGCGGAGCTGCTGGACGAGGGCGAGAGCTTGCGGGCGGCGCTCTTCATTGGCCACGACCACGAAGACATCGCACGCACGCTGCGCGGCGCACCAAGCATCCATACGGGTTTTGGCGTGGGGCAGCTCGGTGAGGAGGTTCGCCAAGACGACATCGCCCATGCCAAATCCGAGCGCGGGGAGGTCGGCTTTGCCATCGCTCATCAGCGCGAGGAGCTTGTCGTAGCGGCCACCACCAGCGAGGGCGCGTTCGTTTTTGGCGCGGTCGAAGACCTCGAAGACGACGCCCGTGTAGTAGGCGAGGCCGCGCACGATAGCGTAGTCAATTTCCACATACGCGCCGAGGCCGCGCGATTGTAGGTCGGCGAGGATCGGGGCCAGCTCGGCGGTGGGTTCTTTGCTCCGCATAAAGGCGAGGACTTGCTCGCTGGTGATGCTGAATTTCGCGAGCAGCGTATCGAGTTTCTCCGCAGGCATCCGCTCGGCTTTGTCCACGACTTGGAAGAACTCGTATTCATCCACCGCCGTGCCGCCGTGCCGCGCGAAGAACTGCTGCCACGCTGTGCGGCTGCTGAGGCGCACGACGAAGTCCTGCTCCGTGAGCCCAAAGGCGCGCAGCATATCGGCGAGGACGGCGACCAGCTCGGCGTCGGCGGCGGGTGAGGCTTCGCCGAGGATGTCGCAGTTGAGCTGGTAAAATTCGCGCAACCGCCCGCGCTGCTGACGCTCGTGGCGGAAGAAATTTGGCACGCAGAACCACTTGAGCGGTTTCTTAAACTGCGGCTCCCGCGCTGCGACCATGCGGGCGAGCGTGGGCGTCATCTCCGGGCGGAGTGCACCTTTTGCACTGCCGGGATCGGCGAGCGCGCTGACGGTGAAGAGCTGTCCGACGAGCTCGCCACCGCTCTTCTTTTCATAAAGCGCGAGCGGCTCCACGAGCGGGCCGTCGTATTCCACGAAGCCGTAGCTGCGCGCCGTTTTGCGCCACGTTTCGAGGATGTAATTTCTGCGGGCACAGTCGTCGGGATAAAAGTCGCGGAAGCCGGGTAATGTCTGCATGAGCGTGAGGCCGATGGGAGAAACAGGATTTGTGCGGAGGAGGCGAGACTTTTGAGGGGATTTGAACCTGCGCGGCAGCCAGCCTGCTTCCGCGTTGCCTTCCGCACAGAGCTCGGGGTAGAAGCTCGGTGCGATGAATCTTTTGCGTCCTGAGAGCCATGCTCGTTCTGCTGCCCGCTTACTGGCGGTGTCGCTTTGCGTGCCTGCTTGGGGAGTTGAAAATGGCGCGCATGGGCGGCTGAAAACGCTGCAAGAAATCCACACGACGAGACAACAAAGCGCGCCGAAATCGCCGGGTGGTTTTAATCCCGATCCTGGTGCGGATGGCGCGGTGCAGATGGTGCCGCACCCGAAGCCGCGTGCGCTGCAAAAGCTGCCAGATATGCCTGCCGAGCCGCCGCCGCAGGAAGCGCCAAAGCCACTCGCCCCCGCGCCTGCTTTGCCCACGGGGTCGCCGCTGGATCTTGGGTTTTCTGCTGCTACGGGCACGCCGTTGATCCCCGATCTCCCGCCGCCGCCGAAGCAAGGCTCCAAGCCGCTCTCCGACCGCCCTGTGCTTTTCCCCGAGGATGTGCTGTATCTCCCTCGCTTGGATAATGAGCCGCTCGCGCCGGGGCTGAATTTGCCGCGTTACGGGGTGCGTTCGCAGCGCGGGCAGAGTAATATTTTCCACAGTCGCGAATACCCGATGGGGCAGGAGGGACTCGGCTTTCTGCCGCACAGCGAACCGCTCACCAATCGCTGGGCGATCCCTTTCCCGAAATGGAGCCGTTACCTCGATCCTTCGCACGAGACGCCGTATGGCGATGGGCGCGAGACGATCAAGCTGTGGCACCCGTATGAGCAGTCGAAGCTGAAGGGCGATGCGCCGATTATCGGGCAGGATATTTTTGCGAATATCACGCTGAAGCACTTCACACTCTTCGAGTATCGGAAGTTGCCAGTGCCCTCGGGCGTGAGCGCGGCGACGCCGAATAGCTCGGAGTTTTTTGGGCGCGGCGAGCAGGAGTTGATCTCGAATGACCAGTCGCTGACGATAGAGTTTTTCAAAGGCGAAACGTCGTTCAAGCCTGTGGAATGGCTCTTCCGCGCGCAGATCGTGCGCAATGACAACTGGATCTGGGTGCGTGAGCAAAATCTACTCGACCCCGATCCGCGTGGCGTCAGTCGAGGGAGCGGTAAGGCTCCGCAGACGGGGACTATCGGAGCGGTGCCGCCCGCCGGAAAGGGCGTGGGCACACAGGCGGGGAATGGAACGATCACGGAGGCAAATCGCGTCGTGAATCCCGGCGATGTGTTCAATTACATCGCGCCGCAATTCCGCGCAGCCGGGGCCTCGAAGGCGCTACTGCGCGTGGATACGCAGACGAATGAACCGCCGCCGACTGCGAAGGCGCGTTCGAATCGCGATCACGAAAAGGACTTCGCCGGGACTCGCAATACGTATCGGCACAAAGACTTCACCGCGCTCCAAGAGCTGTTCTTTGAATACCACCTCGGCGACCGCAGCGAGAACTACGACTTCATGACTTCGCGGTTCGGTGTTCAGCCATTTGTGTCGGATTTTCGCGGGTTCATTTTCAACGACACGAACCTCGGCGTGCGCATCTTTGGCAACGCGGACAACAACCGGGTGCAATACAACCTCGCGTATTTCAATATGCGGGAGAAGGACACCTACAGCGGGCTGAACTCTTTCGACGCGCGCGACCAGCAGGTCATCATCGCGAACGTGTATCGGCAGGACTTCCTCTGGAAAGGCTACACGGCGCAGGCTTCGGTGCATCTGAACTTCGACGAAGGCCACGAGCATTTTGACCAAAATGACTCGCTCGTGCGGCCCGCGCCGCTGGGCTCCTTTAGTCAAGAACACGATGTGCGAACGGCGTATTTCGGTTGGGCGGGCGATGGCCACATCGGGCGCTGGAACATCACGCACGCCTTCTACTGGGTGCTCGGCGAAGACGAGGCCAACGGGCTGGCGGGCCGACGCGTGGACGTGAACGCGCAGATGGGCGCGATGGAACTGAGTTATGACCGCGACTGGCTGCGGTTCAAAATGAGCGGCTTCTGGGCGAGCGGCGACCACAACCCGAATGATGATCGCGCGACGGGCTTTGACAGCATCGTGGACGCGCCGAATTTCGTCGGCGGGCCGTTTAGTTGGTATGTCCACGAGGGCATCAATCTCGCGGGCACGGCGGTCAATTTGAAAAGCCCAGACAGCCTGCTGCCCACGCTGCGCAGTAGCAAAAGCGAGGGGCAATCGAACTTCGTGAACCCCGGCGTGAAGATCCTCGGCGTCGGCCTCGATGCCGACGTCACGCCGCGCCTCCGCGCCTTTGCCAATGCGAACTACATCTGGCTCGATCAAACCGCCCCCGTGGAAAGCGCGCTGCACACGAATAAAGTCAGCGACCGCCTCGGCCTCGACCTCAGCCTCGGCGTGAAATACCGCCCGATCCTCACGGACAACATCATCGTCGGCGCAGGCGTCGGCTTTTTCGTGCCGGACGAGGGCTACAAAGACATCTACCGCCACAGCACCGATCTCGTGGACGGCTTCGGCCCGAAGACCAAGGAGGGCAAAGCCGACGACCTCCTCTGGAACGCACTGATGACGGTGACCTTCACCTTCTAGGGGCTGCTCGCTCTAGTTTGGAATGGTGCCGCCCGATCCCCTTCGAGCGGCACCTTCCCCTTCATTAGGAGCGTCCGCCCCGTCAAAAACGGACGCTCCCCTTTCTGTTTCTACCGGTAGATTTTGTTTACTTCCTGCGGCGGCGGAGGCCGAGGAGCACTCCCCACCCGCCCAGCAAGGAGGCTGCGGCGACCGCAGAAGAGGTCGTGATCGAAAATGTTCGCGTGCCCTTTTTGAGCCTCGAAATGCTGATCAAAAGTAAGACGACGTATCGCGAGCAGGATCGCGCAGACTTGGTGCGGTTACGAAATTTACTGGAGCTGAAACGCCGTCATTGACGGCTAGACGATAGGGATAGGCTTGCCGCTTCTCGTGCGTCTGGAGGAAATCCACGGTGCGGCTGTTTCCCATGCCTTCTCCCTCCACAGGCCCGGCGGCTCCCAGTCCTTCCGCGCCCTGTTTTCTCTGTTGGCACGCTGCTGGAAGCCACTCGTGAGAAGTCACGATTACCAATAATCTGTCAGTCCCCATGCCCTCCCCATGCCCTCCCCATGCCCTCGTGTCAGTCCCCATGCCCTCGACGATTCCCCATGCCCTCGACGATGTGGCGCAGCGACTACAGCAGTGATCTCATGGCCTAGAGTGCCATTCCTGTCTGTCTCCTTGCCCTTCAGTTGGCAATTCATGGAACCCAACGACGAGGCCAGTCGGGAAATTCAGCAATTACATTCCCTCCCGGTCGGTCGCATTCAATCTTCTGTCCGTAATGGTCGAAAGTGATTAAGCGAACCGATTGTAGGGCTCGTATCATTGGTTCTGACAATTCCTCGCCCCGCAACCACCGCCCTACTTCCCACCCAATCCAGTCTGAAATCCAGAGGCATGGTTCGTCCTTCGAGTCTTCTAGGCGGAAGGTCGAATTGACATCTACAGAAGCCCCAAACACATCCAAGGAAATCGCATTCAAATCGACCTGTGCCCTTTCAAAACCTTTGGTGAGTGCATCATTCATCCAAGAGCGGTGTTTTCTGTCATGGACGATTTCGAGGTCTTGTCCTCGAAGCATGCATTGGGTTCCAAGAAATACGCTCATCTCTTGAGCGCATAGTGACAGAAAATATGAGCCTGGGTTGTTTTCACGCTTTCCGAACAAATCGAAAAGGTTCGTGATAATTGGCTCCTCCTCGAGTCTTCGTGTCTCAGCCTCACAGCGAAGGAAATACTTCAGGAGTTCCCGTTTTAGCATCGAATAACAGATAGCAGTGCCACCATGAGACTCAAAGCAAACGGTCACTTTCTCGAGGATTTTAGCCCTTTTTGACTCACGAATCTTGCTGAAATGAAGTTCGTTTGGTTTGGTCTTTCCCCATTCTGAGTCGAGAATTTCTCGAAGGGCCGCACCCATTGATGTTGCTGCCGAAATGCCTGTCCCGCATGCGGTGTAGAGAAAATATGTATTGAGATCGCGAAAGCCGAGGTCGCCAGATTCGTCCATGAAATAGATCTGCCGTTCCCCGGTCCGTTTCCATACTGAAAGCCTTTCCTTGCGCTGGATCTCACTGCGCTGCTTTTTTTCTGCGAAGTCTTTGTAGAATTTGGCCTTGATTTCTGACGTTCTCTTTTCTGTCCACATCACTGACGGATTTTGCGCATAAACTGCGTGAAGTTGGTCGATGACGTGCGTGTTTGTGTAATTAGTGAGTGGCACAAGGGTCGCATCGTCACCGTCGCAGAATCGCTTCACAATAGCTGAAAATCCAGGCCGCCCTCATACTTCGGATCAGCGTTGCGACCTCCGGCTTTGAATGGCTCCTCGGCACAATCGATGATTTTGAATTTCCAAAAAATGTCCTGAACCAACATCAGCAAGAGTGGCCGTATGTCCGTTTTCCATTGAGGATGATTGTTAACGAACCTCCAAAAGCCTTTGTCAGGATATAGAAAGAGTTCCACGCTCAGCAAAAGAGGCCCGCCTTCCCCGTGTTCTGTGTTAATCCGGAACAAAAAGTTTGGGAACTCTCCTTCCCCTTGAATGGACATGAAGGTGCACCGTTCGTATTGGGGGCCCGGCAGAGGCACGACTTCTTTCCAGATGTGATTTGTGTTTTGCATAGAGGATGATCGCGTTTTCAAGCGATTATGGCATTCAATTAAAGAAAGTCACTGCCGCCCGCAAAAACCAAGCGGACAGATAGTTTGCTTTCCCCTCGTTCCCAAACTGAGGGATTGGGAACGAGGTATGCGTGGGGAGATTGTGCTTCGCGGCAGGGCGGTGAGCGGCCCTCTCTCTCACACCCGGTCCACCACCATCGCTGCGCTGCCGCGTTCGTGGCCGGAATCGGTGATTACGTAAACTTTCAGCGCAAGGGGTCCAGCGCAAGGGGTCGGTCCAGCGCAAGGGGTCAGACAGATTATTAGGCTATGGCACGCGCTTGGTGGCGGGGTCGCTCCATGCGCTTTTGCCTCGGGCGTTGCAGGCGCGAAGTTCTACCCAGACTTTTACGCCGGTGGGTAGGCCGGAGAGGTCGAAGCGGCTTTTTTTGCTCGTGTCGGCAAATTCCCACACCGTCCCGGCTGCGTTGGGGTCGGTGGTGGTATAGCGGATTTCGTAATAGTCCACGATGCCGGGCTGGCCGCCGCATTGGCCGGAGACTTCGCCTTCTTCGTCGCCGGCTGCGAGTTCGAGGCCGGTGGGCTTGTTAGGGATGGGGCGCGCGGTGGGCGCGCTTTTTACGCGGAGTTGCGCGGTTTCCACTTCGGCCACGGTGGTTGCGAGTTGGCCGATGTCGCTGCCGAGGTCGTTCAGTGCGGCGATGACGGCGCTCTCGGCGGCTTCCTGCGCATCGGTGGCGGTGCCGAGGGCTGCTTTGGCGGTGGCGACACCGCCTTGCGTGGTTTCGAGCGTGCCGATTTTCGTTCCCAGCGCGGTGAGTTTCGGCGCGAGGCTGGCAAAGACGGCTTGCCCGGCGGTGCCGGTTTGGATGTTGGTGGCCCGTGTGAGGAGTTCGGGAATGGAGAGGTTGGTGAGGTCGAGCACTACGTCAAACATTGGATTAGATAGTTCGTTAAGGATTTGTTGGAAGGTGCGTGGATCGTCGTAGGAAACCCGTGGGTCGTCATATCGTAATCCAGGCTCATCATAGTAAGGCACAGCGTTGTTTTACAGATTAGGCGGGGAATGAAACAAATCGCTTCTTTGGAGGCAAGGAAAAGTTTTCGTTTTCTTAAAAATCTCTCCCTTCGTGGTTCCATCCGAGGGAGTCTTCTCTGATAGCCGAGGAAATTTCCCCTATATTTTCGAAATATGGGTGAAGATTCGGGAGATCTTTGAACCGATTTCCGAGATCTTACGTAAGATTTACGGTGTCTTTAAAGCGATCTTTGGGATCGCATGTAAGATAGAGCGAGTTTTGAAGGAGATGCGGGGCGTCTTCCTGCCTATCTCACGCGTCGCATGTAAGACACGGGAGATCCGCACGATGATTGGGTGAATAGGCATGGAGCGATCAGATCGAACGCTGGTCTATTTCCAAACACTCCCCGCGTGGAGCGTGACTGCATTGCTTGTTGGTTGGAAATGCGCCTCATCACGAGCGGGGATGGAAAACCTGAACGGGGGTTTTTGGCAAATGTTTTTTAGTCCATTTCCGAAGGTTGAGCGAGAGGGGGAATCTATGGCATTCGATCCTACTAAACTCGGTCTCGCAGTGAGCAGCCCGCCCACGCAGGGCGAGCTGGAGGCGGTGATCGCAAAGCTCAATGAGCTGATCGCTGCGCTGCTGGGCATTTCCTCCGCAACATAATGCGCTCGCCGAGGTTCACACGCCGCCTGAACCATCCGGCCCATCTATTTCTCATGAAAAAACCCGTCCTACTTGTCATCGTCTTCGCGCTCCTCGCAGTCATCGCTGCGGCGGTATTCCTCATCTCGGATGGCCCTGCGCCAGTCGCAGACGCCGCCAAAGTCACCACCGAAACTCAGCCCAAGACCGCCGCGCCGAGCAGCCGCGATGTCGTGCCGAAGGCTGCTTCGAGCGAGGGGAAAAGCGGCGCAACTTCTGTTTCTATGAGCTTCGAGCGGCGGCAGAACCTAGAGCGCGCGGGCTTTGCAGCGGGTAAGGATCTCGACGCCGCGCTGCTGGAACTCGCTGGCATCACCGCTCCGAATGAGCGCGCCGCTTTCATCCGCGGGCTCTTTGAAAATCTCTCCACCGGCGACCGCACCGTGGCGATGAACGCTTTAAAAAAACTCAAGGATAACGACCGCGCCACCGCCGCCATGTCGCTCGTGGACTCGTGGCAGCCCGAGGCCCGCACCCGCTTCCAGCGCGATGGGCGCGTGGAGGGGATGCTCGGTTTTACCCTGCTCGATAAAGACCCGCTGCTCGCTGCTGAATGGGCCCGCAACGTCCTCGAAGGCGACGGCAGCAAGCAACTCCTCAACCGCGCCGTGGAGGAAATTGCCCGCCAAAATCCGCAGGAAGCACTCGCGATGGGTAAGGATTTGACCGGCGCTGAGCGCACGGATTTCCTCCGCCGCATCGCCCAAGGCTGGGCGCAAACGAAGCCCGACGACGCCCTCGCATGGGCCGGCCAGGAGGCCGATCCCGCCCTCCGCGCCACCCTTACCGCCAGCGCTCTCAGCGGCATGGCCGGTAATGATCCCGCTGCCGCCGCCAGCCACCTCGATAGCCTCGCGCCGGGCGACGAGCGCAATCGGGTGATTGATCGCATCGTGCGCGGCTACTCGGGGAAAGACATCCCCGCCGCCGAGCAATTCGTCGCTAGTATGAAAGACCCCAACGAACAACAAGCCGCCCAACGCGCCCTCGATCAATACGCGCCCTACGGCATCGGCGCACAAGTCCGCCCTTCCCGCGACGGCGGCTGGACCGTGCAGGGAGTCACCGAGGGCGGCAACGGCGCGCAAGCCGGGCTACAGCAGAACCAACAGATCGTAGGAGTGATGATAGATGGCGTGATGACTCCGGTTGCCGGTGGTGATTTCCGCAAAATCAGCCAAGCCATCAACAAAGGAGGAGGTGGCGGCCAGGCAACGATCCTCCGCGTCCTCCCCGAAGGCAGCACAACCCCGAAGATAGTCACCGTGACGCCCACGCGAAGCGAGGGCAACCAAGGCGGCTTTGGCGGCCCCGGCGGTGGCCCTCCCGGAGGAAACAATCGTGGTGGTGGTCGTGGCCGTGGCCAATAAAGGAAACGCCGAATCAAACGCGCGGAGTCTGTTTCCAGACAGCAAAACGCCGCACCCACTTTCGTAGGCGCGGCGTTTGTAAATCGTGTCGGCTGGGCGCTACTTTTTGCCGTGCGCGGCGAATTCTTCCTTCGTCAGCTTGCCGTCGCCGTCCTTGTCCTTGCGCTTGAAGGCTTCTTCGCCTTTCGCGGCGTCTTTGGCTCCAGCGAGGAATTCTTCTTTCGAGATCGAGCCATCGCCATTGGTGTCCCTCTTTTTGAACATTTCCTCCGGGTCATGCTTTGGCTTTTCGCCAGCAGGCGCAGCGGGTTTTGCGTCAGCGGGTTTCGCGTCGCCAGCTCCTGGCGCGGCGGGTTTGTCTTCGGCGATGGCGAAGGTGGCACTGACGAGGAGTGCGCTGAGGATGGTGAAGATACGTTTCATTTGTGGATGTGTGTGTTGTTGTTTTGTTTTTTGCAGAGCGGCGTCAGTTTCCCGAGCCGCGCAACGAGACAGACGCATAGCCCTCCGTGCGTATTCGAGCAAAAAACTTATTTCACAAAATCACCACCGAGCGTGTCCTAAAGCGCACGCTGAAAGCTGTGCGGGTAGTGGGTTGATTGTTGATTATTGATTGGAGCGAAAGGGCGTCCATCAACCATCACCCCTGCTGCGCCGTCGGCATCTGCACTTGGATCACGGGTAGCGGGTAGCGGATGATGAGCTGGTCATCGAGCAGCACTTCTACGTGGTGGTTGCCATACACTTTGAAATGCACGCCGCTGAAAAGGTTCACATTCGTCGCCATGATCTCCATGTCTTTAAGCTGAAACTGGATCGTGCTCTCGCCGATCACGCTTTCATCCGGCGCGAGGATGCGCGCGGTTTGCTTAAATTGACCGATGCCATTGCACCACCGCGTCCACAGACACAGCTTCATAAAGCCCGCTGGCACTTGCGGCGCGGGCACGGCATTGATCACGCCGACGAGCGTCTGCATCCCCGTGATTTCACGGCGGATGTCTTCGCAGAGGACGGAGGCTTGGCAGTTGGGCAGGACGTATTTTTCGGTAAGCACGCGCGCTGTTTAGAGCGGGCGGGAGGGAGCGTCAATGGAGAGTCCGCCGCGCCTCACTCCCCGAGGCTGAGGTGCCCGAGCGCGAGGAGGCCGTAGAAAGTATATTCCGCATCGAGATGATCGTCTGCCCAGTGCCCGTGGAAGCCGCCCTCGGCGCTCCAAAGCGTATCCACGAAATCGAGGCACCGCTCGCGCACGGCGGCGGGCAACGGGCGTTCCAAGCACGCCAGCGCGTGCAGCGCGGTGGCGGTGGAGAGCAGGTCGGGCATCGGCGAGCCGGGCACCGCGAGCCAGCCGCCATCGCGGTGGACTTGAGCGAGCAACCAGTCGCCCACGGCTACATTCATCGGCATCCCGAGCTGGTGCAGGAGCGTCACCGCTGCCGCCGTCGCGGGCACGGTGCCCTCGCGCATCCCGCGTAGATTTCCCCACGCGCCGTCGGGAGTTTCCAGGGATTTCAAGCACTGCACCATGCGGAGCGGCTCGGGCAGCGCGCGCTGCAAATCCTGATACGCGCCGAGAGCGATAAAGCAGCCGTAGGCGTTCCCGTGCGGCGCGTCGGCCCTGCCCTCGTAGCCCCCGTCGCGGCTGCGAAAACTCTCCAGCCGCGCTGGCAGCGCCTCGGCGCAAGCCGCATCCCCTCCCACCGCCGCCCAGCAGCGGGCGAGCGCGCCGAGGTGGATGAAATCGAGCCCGGCACCCTCGCCGTGCTTTTCTAAAAATGCGCGCAACATCCCGTGGCGCTCCGTGATTTGCAGTGCCTCCAGCCCAGCCAGCGCGAAGATCGTGTAGTAAAGATCCGCCCGCCCCGCGCGGTCGCACGCCCCGCCCTCGGGCACGAATTGCCGCTGCAAAAAATCTGCCACTAGCGGCGTGGCGTCGCCGAGGATCGTGGGCGCAAGTCGCGCCACTTGCAGCATCTCCAAGCGGAGGCTGCCGTTGCGAACGGGATGAGCAGAAGCGGTGGACATCGCCGCACTCTCCGTGCAGGGGAGCGTTCGCGGAAGATTTTTCCCATCGCAGACTTCCCATCTCCGTGCCCGTCTCCTAAATGCTGCGCACATGACGCAGCCGACCGCCATTCGCGCGAATACCGCCGCTTTGATCCCGGCCTATTACGAGGAGAAAAACATCCGCGAAGTCGCCACGCGCACCGCTCGCCAGCTCGACTGCGTGCTGGTGGTGGACGACGGCTCCAGCGACCGCACGAGCGACGAGGCACGCGCGGCGGGGGTGCTCGTGGAAAAGCACGCAACCAATGCTGGCAAAGGCGCAGCGATCAAGACGGGGCTGCGCGCGTTGCTCGGGCGCGGCGAGATCGAGTTCATCCTCATCCTCGATGGCGATGGGCAGCATTTGCCGGAGGAGGTGCCGCATTTCCTCACGGCGGCAAATGAGACAGGCGCACCGTTCGTCGTCGGCAATCGCATGGGCGATGTCCGCACGATGCCCTTCGTCCGCAAATGCACGAACCGCTACATGAGCTGGACGATCAGCCGCGTGATCGGCCAGCGCGTGCCGGACACGCAGTGCGGCTTCCGCCTTTTCCACCGCTCGCTCGCGGCGGAATTCCTCGCCACCGAGAGCACCGCGTTTGATTTCGAGACGGAGATGCTCGCCATCGCTGCGCGGAAAGGCTGCGCCATCGCCGCCGCCGCTGTGAGCACGGTGTATGGCGACGAGGTGAGCAAAATCAACCCCCTGCGCGATACGCTGAAGTTCTTCAGCCTGCTCCAGCGGCTGAAGCGCGAGGCGGCGAAGCGCGGGGCTTAGTTCAAATAATCCCGCCCCCGAGCTTCCCTCAGCGCCCTGCTCTCGGCATCCTGCGCGGACATGGCTGGCTTCCGACTTTTTGACCTTAATCCCGAGCAGGAGCTCGCGGTTCGCACGACTGAGGGGCCGCTGCTCATCCTTGCGGGTGCGGGCAGCGGCAAGACCCGTGTCATCATCGCGCGCACCGCTTACATGATCGCGCAGGGGGCCGCGCCGGAGAGTATTTTGGCGGTCACATTCACGAATAAAGCGGCGAAAGAAATGCGCGAACGTCTCGCGGGGATGATCGAGCCGGATCGTGCGAAGAAAGTGACGATGTCCACCTTTCACGCGCTGTGCGTGCGGATGCTGCGGCAGGACATTGAGGCGCTGGGCTACAAAAAGAATTTCTCCATCTACGACGAGGGCGACCAGATGGGGCTCATCAAAAAGATCATCACCCGCCTCTCTGCGCGCGATGAAAAGCTCGACCCAAATGTCGCCAAGAACGCCATCAGCAAGGCCAAGAACAACGGCTGGCGTGAGCCGGAGGACGACAAGACGCTGCTCGGCGCAGTCTTTGCCCGCTACAATGCGGAGCTAAAAACACTGAATGCCGTGGACTTCGACGACCTGCTGCTGCTCACGGTGAAGCTCCTCAACGAGCATCCCCACGTGCGCGAGCGGTGGTGGCGGCGCTTCCGCTACCTCATGGTGGATGAATTCCAAGACACGAACCGCCTCCAGCTCGACCTCATCTCGCTGCTCGCGAAGTCGCCCGAGCCCGGCCTCGACCCCGAGCGCGAGCGGCCCAACATCGCCGTAGTGGGCGACGACGACCAATCCATCTACGGCTGGCGCGGCGCGGAAGTGAGCAACATCCTGGAGTTCGAGGCACACTTTCCGAACCCCACGGTGGTGAAGCTGGAGCAGAATTACCGCTCCACCAACTTCATCCTCGGCACCGCCAACTCCCTCATCAAAAACAACCCCCGCCGCCGCCCCAAGAAGCTCTGGAGCGCGAAGCAAGGGGGCGAAAAAGTCCGCATCGTCGCCATGCCCGACGACCGGCAGGAGGCGCAATTTATCGCCGAGGAAATCCACAGCCGCAAAACCGCCGAGAGCCGCGTGTGGAAAGACTTCGCCGTCCTCTTCCGCATGAATGCGCAGAGCCGCCTCATCGAGGAAAACCTACGCAGCCTCCGCGTGCCGTATCGCATCGTCGGCGGCAAAAGCTTCTTTGATCGCCGCGAGGTCAAAGACCTCCTCGCTTACGCCGCGTGCCTTATGAATGTGGACGACGACGTGGCCCTCCTCCGCATCGTCAATACCCCCGCGCGCGGCATTTCCGACACCACGGTGGAAAAGGCCACGCAATGGAGCATCCACCACAACAGTTCCGTCTTCAAAGCCCTACGCGACGACGAATTTCTCTCCACCCTCCCCGCCCGCACCAGCAAAGCCATTGGCGACTTCGCCACCTTCCTCGACGACTTCGAGACGAAGCTCCACGAGCCCCTCGCGAACCAACCCGCCGTGCTCAAAGCGCTCATCACCGACAGCGGCTACATGGCCGATCTCCAGCGCACTTGCAAAACCCCCGACGAATGGCTGAACCGCGAGCAAAGCCTGCGCGACATCTTCACCTCCTTCGAGGCATACGAGGGCCGCAGCGACAAGGGCCTGCAAGGCTACCTCGATGAAATGATGCTCCGCCAAGACCAAGAAGACGAGCAAGACACCGAGCAAGACGCCGTCACCCTCATCACCCTCCACGCCTCCAAAGGGCTGGAGTATCCCCACGTCTATCTCATGGGCGTGGAGGAGGGCATCGTCCCCCACGACCGCTCCAAGCTAGAGGGCACCGTGGACGAAGAGCGTCGCCTGCTCTACGTCGGCATCACCCGCGCCCGCGAGACCCTCGCCCTCACCTGGTGCCGCCAACGCATCAAATACGGCAGCCCCATGCCCGGCATCGCCAGCAGCTTCTTAAAAGAATTTGACCCCGAGCTAGTGGAGCACAAAGACGTGGGCCAAATCCTCAACGCCCCCGTCGCCGAAGAAAAAGCCGCCGCCAAATTCGACGCCATCTTTGCCATGCTCGGGAAACTGTAAGCGGACGCCGAGAATTCCTCTCGTCAGTTTTTCGAGGGCTGCACAGATTGGCTGGGAATAATCCCGGCATGCGCCGCTCTCAAAATCATTGAATCCCGATCAGCCATTCCAGTTGCTTGTAGATCTGCACTACGCGGCGCTTTACCGCTTTGGGCTGAGTCTGTCTGGCAAGGTGGAGGCGGCGTCGGATTTGGTTCAGCAGACGTTTTATCTCTGGGCTGAAAAAGGGCACCAGCTTCGGGATCGCACGAAGGCAAAGAGCTGGCTCTTTACTACGCTCTATCGCGAATACTTATCCACTTACCGCCGTAATATGAAATTCCCACAAGTCGAACTCGATGACGCTATCGGCGAGCTTCCGTCCATCGCCTCCGAGGTGCTGGATGAGCTGGATGGCGCGACGGTGGTGGCGACGTTGGCGCAGGTAGATGAGGTTTTTCGCGGGCCGCTCACGCTTTTCTATATCGAGGAACTGAGCTACCGCGAGATCGCGGAGGTGCTGCAAGTGCCCATCGGCACGGTGATGTCGCGGCTGTCGCGCGGCAAGGAGCAGCTCCGGGATTTGCTGATCGAGAGCCGCTCGGGAGCCTCGGAGAAGGTGATCGCTTTCCCCCCAAAGAAAGGAGCCGCATGATGGAGAATAAAACACGGCTCCTCCTCAGCGCGCGCCGCTCCGGCGGGCAAGACGATAGGGACGCCGACATCGTCGAGGCGCTCGCCTACGCGCGAGAGAACCCTACCCTCGCCGAGTGGGCGAGGGGGCAACAGCGCACGGATGCGGCGCTCGCGGCAAAGCTACGCCAAGTGCAGCCGCCGCAGGGCCTCCGCGATACGATCCTCGCTGGCGCAAAGGTGAGCCGCCGCCGCTCTGGGAGCTGGTTCGAGCGGCGGGCATTCGGCAATTTCCGCATGGGCGAGATGCTCGCAGCGGTGGCGATTTTGCTGCTGATCGGCGTGGCACTTGTCTCGCAATATGCGGGCTACGATAAGGGACACGGTTGGCAGGCGGCGGCTGTGGCTGAGGTGGAGAAGATCGAGCACGGCGAGGCGACGATAGATCACCAAGTCGCCGATATGCCGGACATCCGCGCATGGCTCGCAGCGCAGGCCGCACCGGTGCCCGGCGAGACGACGCCGGCGGCGCTCGCAAAGCTCGGTATTTATGGATGCAGTAAGCGGAGGTGGCAGGGGCAGCCGATGACGATTGTGTGCTTCAAGCTGGGGCCGGGCAAAGACGTGTATCTCATCGCGCTCTCCAATGTGAACATCGCCGACGCGCCACCGCAAGGCGTGCCGCAATACAGCACCGTAGATGGCTACACGACTGTGAGCTGGAGCGAAGGCTCGTTGACGATGATGATCACGGGGAAGGTGACGAAGGCGGAGCTGGCCAAGCTCTTCCAAGCGCAAGCACGGCTGGAGCTGCGCGGCGTGGGACAGATGCCCCGCCTGTCGTGGTGGGGTAGGCGCCCCGCCTGCCCACTGGTCGCACTCGGACAGGCGGGGCACCTGTCCCACTACGACAGGCGGGGCGCCTGTTCCACGTCGCTCGGCACGCCGCTCGTGTGAATCCATTCCGTCTTTTTTATCATGATCCAGCGTCTGCTTTTCATCCTCCTCACCGTGCTCAGTCTCTCACCTCTGCGGGCGCAGAAGGAGGGCGGCATCGAGCTCACCACACGCACGCTGGTGGGGGATACTTCGGCGGTCGAGGCGGGCAAGCCCTTCCGGGTTGCGATCCATTTCAAAATCGCCGAGGGCTGGCATACCTACTGGCAATTCCCCGGTAGCCCCGGCTTCCCGATCAATGCCCAGTGGGAATTGCCGGTGGGCTGGCAGGCCGGGGAGATCGAGTTTCCGCTACCGGAGTTGCTGAGAGATCCGAGCGGTTCGGCGTTTTTCGCCTACGAGCACGATGTGGCTTTCCTCGTAAAGATCACGCCGCCCGCGCAACTCGCGCCCGGCGAGGTGAAGCTCGTGGCGAATCTAAAATGGCAGGTCTGCAAAGACATCTGCATCGCAGGACGTGGGACGCTGGAGCTGAGTCTGCCCACGGGCACGGCGCAGGTGGCACACGCGGGCGAGTTTGCAAAATGGGGCGCGCTGTTGCCCAAGACGACGCCCGCGCCGACGAGCGATGTGAAATTTCTGACCGAAGGGAAACGGCTCATCGTCCGCATCGGCGGACTGCCCGCCGATGCGAAGGTGGAGTTTTTCCCGCAGTTTCAGGGGGATTTTAGCAGCACGCTAGAAGTGACAAAGCCCATCGTGCACGACGCCGCTGGCGATGTGAGGACGCTACGGTTTCCCTTCGACGATGAGCTGCCCGCTGATCTGAAATGGAGCGGCCTACTCGTCGTGCAAAAGCCCGGCGGCCCTCGCGAGGGCTGGATGATCGGGGAGCCGAAGCCTTTGCCCAAGACGATTGCCGAGCCCGTCGCCGAGCCGAAACCTGTAGAGACGGTGAAGGCCGTGGACAGCGGTTGGGATCCTTTCGACGACATCGCGCGCGGCGAGAACGGGGAACGCGCCGCCAGCCTTTTCGTGCTGCTCGTGCAGGGGTTCCTCGGCGGGCTGCTGCTAAATCTCATGCCCTGCGTGTTGCCCGTCATCAGTCTAAAAATCTTCGGTTTCCTGCAACAAGCAGGCGAGGCCAAGGAGCGCGTCTTCAAGCTCGGCCTCGCCTTTTGTGCAGGCGTATTTGCCTTCTTCGGCATCCTCGCAGTGCTGGTCGTCGCGCTGGCCTCCACGGGCAAATCACTCGGCTGGGGCGCGCAATTTTCCAATCCGCTGCTGCTCACAGCGATGCTCGGCATCGTCTTCCTCTTCGGCCTGAGCCTGCTCGGCGTCTTTGAAATCACGCTCGGCGGCGCAGAGTCGAAACTCAGCGAACTCTCTGCTAAAGAGGGCCCCGGCGGCGCGTTCTTGCACGGCCTTTTCACCACGCTCCTGGGCACGAGCTGCACGGCACCGCTCGTGGGGCCAGTCATCGGCGCGGCGATTGCGCGGCCCGGCCCGCAGGTCTTCGCGCTTTTCGCCGCCATCGCCACGGGGCTTTCGCTGCCGTATTTCCTACTCACATGGCAGCCCGCGTGGATGAAGTTTCTCCCCAAACCCGGCACGTGGATGGTGCGCTTCAAACAGCTCCTCGGCTTCGTCATGCTCGCCCTCGTGGTCTGGCTCATCGGCTCTCTGCCGAGCACGGATGCTATCGTGATGGCGGCGAGCTTCCTGCTCGTGCTCGGCTTTGGCGCATGGCTGGTCGGCACGTATCACGACGCACGCTGGGCCATCCCACTGGCAGTGATTTTTGCAGGCGGAGGGTGGGCTTTTTTCGTGCAGGGGAAAGTGAACGCGCCCGTGGAAATCGGAGCCACCACGGAGAGCACGAATGGCATCCAGTGGGAGCCATTTAGCATCGCGCGCATCCGCTCCGCACTGGAGCAGGGCAAGCCGGTGTTCGTGGATTTCACCGCGAAGTGGTGCCTAAATTGCAAGGTCTTCGAGAAGCTCGCCATCCACACCGAAGCGACGGCCGCTGCGCTAAAAGCCAAGGGCGTGGTGACGATCAAAGCCGACTACACGAACGAAGACCCTGCCATCGCCGCCGCGCTGAAAAAAGCCAACCGCGCCGGAGTCCCGCTCTACGTGCTCTTCCGCAAACGCGGCGACTACTGGCTCGCCGACGGCCTGACGCAGAGCGCGCTGCTGGAGCAGCTCGGGAAGCTGTAGGGGTGCCAGTTTCCCCCCACTGGGCTACAGCCAGCGGGCGAGCTTTTCGCGGAGCGCGTGGCGGGCGCGGTAGAGGCGGGTCTCTACGGCCTTCGGGGTGCAGGCGAGGATGGCTGCGATGTCGGCGTGCGAGCGGTCTTCAAATTCACTCAGGAGCACGGCGGTGCGGAGGTCTTCGGGGAGTTCGGCGATGGCGGCGCGCACGGCGGCGGCGCGTTCGGCCTGGTCGGCGCGGGCGTCGGGTGGGAGGGCGGAGTTGGGGAGATGGGTGGCGAGGGTGCCGCCGTTTTCATCGGTCGGCGCGTCGAGGGAGATGGCTGGGTGGCGCTGTTGCCAGCGGTGGAAATTGCGGGCGAGATTGCCCGCGATGGTGTAGAGCCATGTGGCAAATCTCCCGCGCGTATCGTAGCGGGCGCGGGCTTCATAGACGCGCACAAAGGTCTCTTGAGCGAGGTCGAGCGCGGTGGCTTCGCTGCCGCAAAAGTGAGTGAGGTAATTGGCGAGCGGCTGTTGCCAGCGGGCCATGAGTTCGTTCAGCGCGAGGTCTTCGCCGGAGCGCAGCCGGGCCATCGCGGCGGCATCGGCTTCGTGGGAATCGCTCATGAATTTAGCGGAGGGTGACGGTGTCGTGCCGCAGGGTGCCAGGGAGCACGCGCGCCGCGATCATCGTGCGATAGCGGGCGGCTTGTGCGGGGGCCATGTGGGCGCTGATGGCGAAGGCTTGCGCGAGCGTGGCGGCGTGGCAATCGGCCTCGGTCTGGCTGGCCTCGCGCATAGCAGCTTCCAGCTCGGGCGTCATGCTCGCGCTCTCGTGCAGTAGCTTTTTCAGGCGGGCGCTGGAGGTGGCGATGCGGTCGCACATGGCCATGCAGCGCGGCTCGTAATCGGCCTGGAGTGCGGCGATGGCGAAGGCTTGCGCGTCGTCGAGCGTGAATTCCGCGCGCAGCCACGCGAGGTCGTCCGCACTGCCGAGCATCCGGTGGCTGTCGCGCGTGGCGAGGTGGTAGCAGGTGAAGTAGGCCGCTGCCGCCACCAGGAGCACGGTGAGTAAAATGAGCGCGGGCTTTTTCATCGCGCAGCAAGCAAGTGGGCAAACGGATCGAGCGTGGCGATGTGCCGCTCGGCGAGCGTCACGCAGGCTTTTTCATTTGCATCCGCCGCATGTAGAGTGGCCGCAGCTGCTGCGCCGCCGACTGCAAGGAGCAGCGCCACAGCGGCAAAAGCCGGGCGCGCGATCAGCTCAAAGAATGGCTGGAAAAACCGCGCCCACCCGCTCTGCGCGGGTGCCTCGCTGCGGGCTTGGATGCGCTGCCATACGTCCGCACCAAAGCGGCTGGGCGCTTGCGCCTCGGGCAATGTGGCGCGGAGAAGTTCGCGGAGTGGTAGGTCGTCTTTCATGGTGTGATGCAAAGGGAAGCCGAGCGAGAGGTCGAGTCTCCCGCCCGGCTAATGGTGGGTGTGGCGTTATTTATTCGCGCAGGCCATACGACATTCCGTGGGGCGCACGGCGGCGTAGTTTTTGCAGGCGACGACTTGTTGGCCGCTGCGACCGCCGCCCGTGACGGTCATCGTATCGCACTTCATCGGCGCGCTGGGGGTGGTGACTTCACGCGCTGCGGGATTGCTTGGCGCAGTCGGTGGCCAGTTCGTCGGGCTGGCCAACGCGGCGGTGGTGGTGAGCGCGGCGAGTGCAGCGATGGCGGTGAGTGTGTGGATGAGTTTCATGTGAGTAGTGTTTGTTTTGTTTGTTGTTTTGTGGGCCTTGCATGGCCCGCACTCCCACACACACCGCCGCCCGCAAAAACCCTCACGATATTTTTCAGCATCATTGGGAGAGGGTGTAAAATAATCCCGAACGCCGCGATTGAGGGCCGAAGGCTCGGCTCTATGCCAGCCTAGGCCAAAGCGAGGAACGAGCGACGGACTAGGTCTGGAGACGATGAGCAACCAAGGGCTGAAGGCCCGATCCATCGCGGCGATCCCCCGGATAAAATGGGCCGGACCTTCGCCCCTCGGTCGCAGCCACGAATCACCCTTGGGCCCTCCAAAAGCGGCGTTCGGGATGATACCACCTTGGATAATAAAGCAGACTTTTGGAAAAGACGTTTTACGTCTCTGCGTCTTTGCGGGAGACAGACATCTGCGCCGATGGGGGCACTTCAGCCCTACATTGGCAGGGTGCGATAAGGCGCGGGGCTAGTGCGAATCCCATAGACGCCACAGCCGCTTTTTCCCTAAGGGGGGGGAGTCTCGCTCGCTTAAATCCCCAGCTCTGGCTGCGCTTTGCGCTTCGCTTTGGGCGCTTTTTTGAACGTCTCGTCCACCGTCACATTGCTGCTCGGGCGCTCGATGGCCATGCCCGCCATGAGCTGCTCGATGGTGCGGAGCTGGAGGCGCGGGAACTTTGCCCCATTCACGGCGCTCGCGTAGTTGCCCGTGTTTGCGGCCCATTCGCGCATCGGCTTTGTCGGCTCTTCTATGGAGATGAGCACGCCGATGACTGCGCCGGTTTTCGTCACCACGCTATCCAGATCGCGCACGTCCTTCACGCCCACGCCGCCGCCTTTCACGGAGAAAATGATCGTCTGCGGCTTTTGCTTTGGGTCTGGGTGGTCGCGGAAGAGAATCTTCCCGTCCACGCCGCCATCCGCGCCTTTCTTTTCCTCTGCGGGCCGCGCGCCCACGAGGCCGAGCGCCCACCATTGGAATTGATATTTGTTTTCCACCGCGAGGGCGCGTGCGCCGGAGAGGTCGGTCGGTTCGCCGAGCACTTTCATTTTTAAATCCGCTCCGTAGGTGTCGCGTAGTCGAGTTTTGATGAGGGTGATGGCGAGGTGCGTGATGTCTATGCCGATCCACTGCCGCCCGTGCTTTTGCGCCGCGTCCACACTCGTGCCGCAGCCGCAGAAGGGGTCGAGCACCACGTCGCCGGGCTTGCTGCTGGCGAGGATGATGCGCTCCAGCAGGGCCACGGGCTTTTGCGTGGGGTAGCCGAGGCGCTCTTTGGCTTGGGAGGAAAGGGGCGCAACATCCGTCACCACGTCCACAATAGAGACGCCAGCGTTCGCATCGAAGTATCGCTTGAACGCTGGCACCTTGCCTTTTGGTGGCCAATAAATGAGGCCCGCTTTCTCCAGAGCATCCAGCCGTTCTTGCACCGACCACGAAAGACAGACATCCCCGAACATCGTCACGAGCACCTTGTTGGGGACGGCCCAGTGACGGCCCGAGGCCGTCGGATTCACCTCCCGCCATGCCTGCCCCGATTCGCCAGCTCGCGTTCCAGCGCCCGTCAAATCCCCCAAGCGGAAGCGGCCCTTCTCATCGGAGAATTTGTAAAACGCTTGGAGGTAATCCTCCGAGTAGGGCTGGAAGACAGCATTCCAGCAGTAGGAGGATGCGTCTTTTACGTAGTAGAAAATCACGTCATGCACAGGTCCCCACCGCTTCGAGCCGGAATGGGCGCTCGTCCTTTTCCAAATGATCTCCGAGCGATACGAGTCCGCTCCAAAAACCCCATCCAGCAGCAGCTTTAAATAATGCGAGGCCGTGGGGTCGCAGTGCACGGTAGAGCGAGCCGGTGGGCTTCAGCGCGCGGTGCAGCTCCACGAGGCGTGGGGCCATCATCGCGAGGTAGGCCATCATGTCCGTCGGCCCGAGGATTTCCATAAAGGCGCGCATGACACTGCCGAGCTTATCCGCACGCAGAGAGAGTGCTTCGTAGGCCGTGTGGCTCTCGTTGTTCCACTCCCAAGTGTCCTTGAAAGCCTGTATCTGTGAGGCTGCGGAGGTGCCGTCCTTTTCCTCAAAGAACGCATTGTAGTCCTGCGCGCTGTTAAAAGGTGGGTCGAGATAGACGAGGTCCACGGACTCGTCGGCGATGTAGCGGGTGAGGATTTCGAGATTATCGCCGTAGTAAAGTGTGCCCATGTGCGAGCAAGGGCTTAACACCCCCGCGCGCCTGTGGTAAAGGCGCAAACATGACTGCACCACTTCCAAATGCGCGGCCTGCACGCGGGGCGTTTCCGTGCCCGCGCATCCGTGAAAGCGGTGGACGCCAGAGCCGCTTTTTGAAACCCTGCTGCTTCCATGTCCAAGCTCGCTGAAAAGCTCATCTCTGCGCCGTTGCGCGCGATTTATACCGCCGTGGTGGAGGGGCGGCGAATCACCGATGCCGAGTGCCTCGCGCTGTATCGCAGCTACGATGTGAATGGGCTGGGGATGATCGCGAACGTCCTCCGCGAGCGTAAGAATGGCAACGTCGGCACCTTCATCCACAACCTCTACATCAACTACTCGAACGTGTGTCTGCTGCGGTGCCAGTTCTGCGCATTCGGCGCGCGGAAGAGCGAGGCGCACGCCTTCGAGAGCAGCATCGCGGAGCTGGTGGAAAAAGTGCGCTTGGGCGTGGAGGAGGGGATCACCGAAGTCCACATGGTCGGCGGCCTGCACCCCACGCTCCCGGCGGAGTGGTATATCGAGCTGATCGAGAGGATGCGCGCGCTGGACGCCGGGCTTTTCATCAAAGCCTTCACCGCCGTGGAGGTGCGCCACCTGGCGATGCGCATTTTCAAAAAGAGCATCCCCGAGACGCTGGAGCTGCTGCGTGCGGCGGGGCTGAGTGCGATCACCGGCGGGGGGGCAGAGATTTTCGACCAGACGGTGCGCGAGCAGATTTGCCGAGGGAAGGAGACCGCCGAGGAGTGGGCGGACGTGCATCGGACTTGGCACAAGATGGGGATGCGCAGCACGGCGACGATGCTCTTTGGCCACATCGAGACTTACGAGCAGCGCGTGGATCATCTCCGGCGTTTGCGGGAGTTGCAGGACGAGACACACGGCTTCACGGGCTTCATCCCGTTTGCCTTCGAGACCGAGGGCGCGCGCCCCGAGCTGCGCCACCTGCCCCACGCCACTGCGCACGAGGAGCTGAAGAACTTGGCGGTCTCGCGCATTTATCTGGATAATTTCGACCACATCACCGGCTACTGGATCAGCCTCGGCCTGCCGATGGCCTCGCTGGCGCTGAACTACGGCGTGGATGATCTGCATGGCACGATCCACGACGAAAAGATCTTTCACATGGCCGGCGCGACCACGCCCAAAGAGCAATCCATCGCTGCCCTCACCAAGGCCATCCGCGAAGCCGGGCGCGACCCCATGCAGCGCGACACCACCTACCGCAAACTCGCCGTAGCGTGAGCACCGATCCTTACGCCGCGCTGCGCGGGCTCCGCATCGGCTGCGTGCAGTATCTGAACTCCCGCCCGCTTATCTGCGCCTACGATGGGCCCGTGATCTTCGAGCACCCCTCCGCGCTCGGGCGGATGCTCTCTGCGGGCGAGCTGGATGTCGCGCTGGTGCCCGTCTTCAAGGCACTCAGCGAGCCGCATTTCATCCTCACCGATGGCGCAGCCGTGGCGTGCGATGGCCCGGTCTTCAGCGTCTTCCTCGCCTATCGCGGCGAGCTCGCCGATGTGCGCAGCATCGCGCTCGATCCTGCATCCATGACTTCCGCGCACCTCCTGCAAGTGCTGCTCGCGGAATATCACGGCCTCCGCCCCACGTATGGCCCGACGGGCGACGCGCAGCTTTTGATCGGCAACCAAGCCATTGAATTCCGCCTCGCCGCCGACCGCCGCGAGTGGCGCTTCCTCGATCTCGGCGCGGAATGGAAACGCTGCACGGGCCTCCCATTCGTCTTCGCCCTGTGGGTCATGCGCGCCGACCTCTCCGAGCCCGTCGCCATCGCCACTGCGCTCCGTCTTTTGAAAAAGGAAGGCGTCCAACGCATTCCCGCGCTCGTGATGGCGGAGACCTTTGCCACGCCCGAGTTCCGCCTCCGCTACCTCACGCAGCACATCGAGTTTGGCATCGGCGAAAATGGTCGCGCCGCCATCGCCAAATACCGCGCGCTCCTCACCCAGCACTCCCTCATCCTCCCGAGCACCGCGCCCCTGCGCTACGTGTAACGAGCCGCTGGATAAATAATACCATCTCCAAGAATTAAAGAGACTTTCGAAAATGGCGTTTGGTGAGCGCGGAGCGCAAGGGAGCGCGGGCATCCTACCCGCAGCGTCCGGCATCCTTGCCGGACGCATGGAGCCTAGCGACTCGGGAGACGCGCAGCCTTTAGAAGAGCTGCGTCGCTCGGTGTGTCTGGCAGGATGCCAGCCACTGCGGGCTGGAAGCCCGCGCTCCCCGGCGCTC
>JAYVQK010000247.1:0-4665 GCA_043757005.1 Verrucomicrobiaceae bacterium | reverse complement strand
GGCATTGAACCGACCGAAGGGAGAACGCCTGCCGCAGGCAGCCCGAAGGGCGAGCGCAGCGAGGCAATCCTTTTGGAGTTTCACTAAACTACGCCTCTCCAAACTGCGCGGCATCCGTTCAGAATTCTTCCTTCTTCACCTCAAAAAATCCGAATGGCGCTTCAATCATCGCCATCATAACCTTTACAAAATTCCATTCACTAACTTCCGCTCATACCCTCTCTAAAGCCCTAAGAACCTTTTGTTTTGGTTTGGTGCTTTGGGTGTGGATGGATAGTTTTAGGAGGCTAAAAAATGTTTTGGGACGCCGTCTCGAAGTTTTAGCGGGCGATGGAGAAGTGTTGGGTCGCGCGCTAAATGTTTTAGCGTATCGGCTAATAATGGTGTGTCGGTGTCTAAACGTGCTGGAGCGGCTGCTAGAAGCTTTAGCGGTGCTGCTGGGATATTTAGCGGATGTGCTAAACATGATGGGAGCAGGTGGGAACGCTGTTGGGAGGCGGTCTAAAAGTGGAGGGAGCGGCAACAGAAGTAGTGGGAGGCGGAAAGCAGTCCGCAGCTTTAGGAAACGCTGAATCAATCTATCCGAGTGGTTTTTCGTCATTCGAGCGAGCGATGGGCGAGGGGTAGCGCACGCGCTTGACTTCGTCGTTCGTAATTCGCGTGTCATCCTCGGTGTCCCTCTGAGCTGCGCTAGGTTCTTGGACCAGAACGAGTGCTTATTTTTTCCGCCTTTCAAAGAAACTCCGCCTTGGCGGGTCGTTGTCACATTCACCACATGAACCATACGCATCCATCACGCCGTTCCTTTCTCAAAGCCACTCTCGCTGCTGGCATCGCGCCGCTTTTCCTGCCGGGGCGCATCTGGTCGGCGGAGGTGAAGCCGAATAGCCGGATCGGACTCGGGTTCATCGGCGTGGGCAAGCAGAGCCTCGGGCATCTCGGCGGCTTCCTGGGGATGCCGGATGTGCAGGTGCTCGCGGTGTGCGATGTGGATACGACGCGCCGCGAGGAGGCTAAGAAGCGGGCGAATGCCTATTATGCTAAGAAGGCGGACACGGCTTATAAGGGGTGCGACGGCTACAATGATTTCCGAGAGCTGCTGGCGCGGAAGGATATTGATGCGGTGGTGGTGGGCACGCCGGATCATTGGCACGCGATCATAGACATCGCGGCGGCGAATGCGGGCAAGGACATCTACGCCGAGAAGCCGCTGACGGAGACGATCCACGAGGCATGGTCGCTGGTGGGCGCGGTGCGCAAAAATGATCGCGTCTTTCAGGTGGGCTCGCAGCAGCGGAGTTCGCGGGAGTTCCGCATCGCCTGCGAGTTGGCTCGGAATGGGGTGATCGGCAAAATCACGCACGTCTCCGTGGGCGTGGGTGGCCCCGGCAAAGTATGCGATTTGCCGGAGGAAGCGGCGGAGCCTGGCTTGGATTGGGATCGCTGGCTAGGGCCTGCGCCGATGCGGCCTTATAACAGCATCCTCAGCCCACGCGGCGTGCATGATCATTTCCCGCAATGGCGCGCTTACCGCGAATACGGGGGCGGGGGAGTGACGGATTTTGGCGCGCATCATTTCGACATCGCTCACTGGGGCACGGGGCTGGATGGGGAGGGGCCCATCGAGATCACGCCCGCCGCCGATGAAAAGGCGGAGCGCGGTGTGATGTTCAAGTTTGCGAACGGCGTGGTTTTTGAGCACGCGAAGGAAGACGGCATCACCTTCCACGGCCCAGACGGGATGATCTATGTGAACCGTGGGCGCTTCGGCCTCACCGTGAAGGGCGTGGATAAAGGCCACGTTTTTACGGATGCGGATTCCAAGGCTACTCCGCTCGCCCCGATCTTGGATTCTGTGGAAAAAGAATACCTCACGGATGCGCCGGTGAAACTGTATCGCAGCACGAATCACAAACAGGATTGGCTCGACGCCATCCGCTCCCGCCAAAAGCCCATCTGTGATGTGGCCATCGGCGCGAATACCGTGACGACGTGCCACCTGCTGAACCTCGCCTATTACCACCACGAGAAGATGCAGTGGGACAACGCGACGAAGCAATTTGCCAACGGAGCGGGCAAGCCCGAGTGGCTGACGCGCGAGTATCGCGGCGAGTGGAAGGTGTAGGGGGGACTCCCTCAGCGGATCTCTCGCCGGAGGTATTCGCGCGAGAGCTGCACGTAGCGTTCGGCCCACACTTTGATGCCCGCTTGCTCCTCCAGCAAAAGTGCGCGCACCGCCTTTGCGGGCGAGCCGAGGATGAGTGAACCGGGAGGGTATTTTTTCCCACCCGTGACGAGCGCGCCCGCGCCGACGATGGAGCGCGCGCCGATCTCTGCGCCATCGAGGATGATTGCGCCCATGCCCACCAGCACTTCATCCGCGAGCTTACACGCATGGAGCACGGCTTTGTGCCCTACCGTCACCAGCTCGCCCACTTCCACGCCAAAAGCATCCGCAAGATGCACGACACTGCCGTCCTGGATATTGGAGCGCGGGCCGATGGTGATGCGGTGGATGTCTGCGCGCAGAACGCACTGGAACCACACGCTCGATTCCTCACCGAGTGTGACGTCGCCGAGCAGCGTGGCGTTTGCCGCGACAAATGCGCTGGCAGGAATGTGCGGAGTGGAGCCGAGATGGTGTGCGATGCGTTCTTGGAAAGTCATGGCAAATCGTGTGCCAGATATTGGTATGAAATCAACTGTGGAACCGCATGAATACAGCGCGCACGGCGAAAGGATATTTTTTCAAAAGCCCATTGACTTCATTATGCGCGGCTGAGAAACAGCCGAATGTCATTGCGAAACGCAGCGGCAAAACCAAATCAAAACCATCCAAATACAAACCAAGAAATAACCCAGCCATGAACAAAGCAGAACTCGTAGCAAACGTGCAAAAAGCCCTCGGCAAAGATACCAGCAAAGCAGCCGCTGAAAAAGCGGTCGTCGCCACGGTGGAATCCATCGCCGGTGCGTTAAAAAAAGGCCAGAGCGTCCAGCTCATTGGCTTTGGCACCTTCAAAGTGGTCAGCCGCAAGGCTCGTATCGGTGTGAACCCAAAGACTGGCGCGAAGATCAAAATCAAAGCATCGAAGTCCGTGAAATTCGGCGCGGGCAAAGAGCTGAAGAGCAAGCTCAAGTAAGCGGATCGAAATTCAAAAACGCTCTGTCTTGTGAAAACGAGGCAGGGCTTTTTTGTGCTTTAACGATGTGGGCAAGAGCACGTCGGCTTGTATCCTGCTTTAGCACTTCGAAGAAATGTCCAGCCCAGCCATATCACACTCAGTCGAGAAACGTATTTTGTCCGGTTTTGCCGCCGGTTTTGTGATCTTCCTTGCTGTGGTGGCGGTGAGCTTTTGGCAGATCACACACGTGGAAGGCAATCGCGTGCTGGGAGTGGCTGCGATCTTGGGGAGCCTCGCATTTTTCATCGTGCTGTGTGTGACGTGGCGGCTGGTGGTGAGGGATCAAGCGGAGCATCGGAAGGGCGAGGCGGCGCTGCGCGATGCGGAGACGCTGAGTGCGCGGATGATCGAGAATAGCGGCGACTGCATCGCGATGCTGGATGCGCAGGGGCGGCTGAAGATGGTGAATACGGCGTGCTGGAAATTGATGGAAGACATCGGGGTGTCGCCGGTGGAGGATTTGGCGTGGGTGGAGATGTGGGTGGCGGATGCGAGGAGACTTGCGGAGCGCGCGTTGACGGTGGCGATTGGCGGGCGGCTGGGGCGGTTTCAGGCGATCACTTATTTGCGGCAGGAGGAGGGGAGGTGGCTCGATGTGATGCTGACGCCGGTGCCGGATGAGGGGGGGAAGACGGAGCGCATTTTGGTGGTCGCGCGGGACATCACGCAGACCCGCTCGGCGGAGGAGAAGTTCCGGGTGTTGTTCGAGCACTCGGCAAATCCGCATATGATTTTCGACGAGGATGTGATGCTGGATTGTAACCATGCAGCGGTGGAGATGATGCGGTGCTCGACGAAGCTGGAGCTGATCGCGATGAAGCCGGAGCAATTTTCCAAAGAGCAGCAGGAGGATGGCTCGGTCTCGGTGGTGAAGTGGGGAGAGATCTTGCAGCTTGCAAAAGATGTGGGGCATTTCCGCTTCGAGTGGCTGGCGATGCGCGGGGCGGGCGAGATTTTCCCGGTGGAGATCGCGCTGACGCCGGTGTCGCTGAATGGCCGACAGGTGTTGCTTTCCGCGTGGACGGATGTTACGGAGCGGAAGATGGCGGAGTTTGCGCTGCGGGAAAGTGAGGAGCGGTTTCAGGCGTTCATGGAGCACAGTCCGACGTTGTGTTTCATCAAGGACGATGAGGGGCGGATGCTGTTTCTGAATCGGCGGATGGCGAAGGCGTTTGGGGTGCAAGGGGAGAATATGATCGGCAAGAATGACTTCGATTGGCTCCCGCTAGAGGCTGCGCGGATGGTCGTGGAGTATGATCGAAGCGTGCTGGAGTCGAACCAAGCGGTGCAGCAGATCGAGGTCATTACGAGTGGCGATGGGCGGACGCATGAGTGGCTGATGGTGAAGTTCCCGATTGTGAGTTCCTCTGGCCGGAAGTTGCTGGGCGGAATCGGGGTGGATGTGCAGGAGCAGCGGAGTGCGGAGCGTGCGCTGAAGCAGCGGGAGACGGCGTTCCGAGAGTTGTTCGATGATTCGCCG
>JAYVQK010000246.1:0-18390 GCA_043757005.1 Verrucomicrobiaceae bacterium | reverse complement strand
GCGCTGTCTTAAACCTTGTGGAGGATGGGTAGTCATAAACCTGAAAGCTGTTTAGGCGATTGAGGTGAGGGTGTCAACGGACATTTTAGGTAGCCTTTAAATACCTCGGCGGCGCGCCACACTTTGTGTCGCTGGGGGCTTGCACGACTTGCCAGTCACGGGAGGGGAGGGGCTGATACCGTTTCGTTACGCCGTCTCCGACGCGAATGGCACTCAGATAAGCCCCTCACCGGAGGGAGAGGAAACGAGGGTGCGGTGTATTTGCCGCGTAGCGGCAGCCTGAGGGTAGCCGTGGGCTTTATACCATCTTTAAGAATGAAAAGGACTTTCAGAAATGGCGTTGGGTGAGCGCGGAGCGCGGGGGAGCGCGGGCATCCTGCCCGCAGCGTCCGGCATCCTTGCCGGACGCATGAAGCGTAGCGACTCGGGAGCCACGCAGCCTTTGGGAGAGTTACGTCCCTCGATGTGTCTGGCAGGATGCCATACACTGCGGGCAAGATGCCCGCGCTCCCCGGCGCTCCGCGCTCATCTCTCCTGCTTCGTTGTGTCTCTTTAATTCTTAAAGATGGTATCACCCTCCACGAGCGCGATTTCTTCAGGGGTGAGGGCGTAGAGGGTATAGACGAGGGCGTCTATCTTTTGGTCGGTGGAAGTGACAGCGTTTTGCAACACGGCCCGCTCCTTCTCGCCCGTCGCCGCTCGCAACTTCGGCACGAGCGCCAGCATTTTGTCCACTAGGGCTACGAGGGTGTCGTGGCGGGCCTGACTTGGGATAACGATGGGGAGCTTCTCTATGAATTGTGTGAAGTAGCGGAAGAATCCGCCGCGCATCGGCGTGCTGATGCGTTTGATGAAATAGCTCAAGAGGCGGCTATTGAGCAGGCCGAGCACGAATAGAGGTGATGCCTTTACGTCGGGATTTAACGTGATGCCGTAGCCACTGGTGAAAGCGTAGTTCCCCTCCGCATCAAACCCATAGCAGGCGCGGTCGGCAATGTCGGGGACGAGGATTTTCGGAGCCTGCATGATGTCTATATTCTTCGGGTAGATGTAGCCATACCAGCCTGCGCCTTTCATTCGTCCCCGTTCGCGGTTGCTAAGATAGGTCTTATTCTCGCGAAGGTATTCGTAGGTCTGCGGGTAAAGCTCTGCGAACTCTCGTTCGGGAATGAGATTGGCGCGACCTTCATCCAGGCGATAAGGCATGATGACGACTTTGCCGGAGTGAAGCAGAATGTAAGATTTGATCTCTCGGCCTTGTAGGAAGCGAAGCACGCTGCGGCGATCCAGCTTCACGTTGCGTTGTAGGATTTCGGAGTAGGCGGTGATCGTCCGGCTGTTTTCTTCGATGACATTGAGGACATACACCTCGTTCGCGCTCGTCCTGATGCCCTGCCCCATGCGTGCCGCTATCGTGCCGAGGGTGGGCAGTGAAGCGAGGCGCTGTATGAGCACCGCATCCGCACCCACGTTAAGGTTCCATTCCGCCTTGTTGAGCGACTCGGCTGCGACCTCCCCGCGAGTCGCTGATCCGTCTTTCCGCCACTCCGCCAAATCGGCGACTTTCTCGACACTACAGTTCTCGGAAGCCTGCTTGGAAAGGAATATAAGACAAGTGTAAGTCGTCGCGCCCTCGAAAATCTGCTGGTCGCCGAAATGGACGATATGCCGCAGATGTTTCCCAGCGGAAAGTTTACCTCGCAGTGCTTCACCGTATTGAGCGTTGAAAAATTTGTGCGGAAGGATGTAGCCGAGCAGTCCATTCCCTTTCAACAAACCAAGCACCCTTTCGACGAAAACAACATAGATGTCGTAGTTGCCCTTCGCCGCACTCGTATAGCGACTGCCGAGATATTCAACGCTTTCGGGATCACTTTCCTGCATCGTCTGGATGCGGATATACGGCGGGTTCCCCACCACGGCATCAAAGCCGCCTGCTTTCATAATGCTGCGGAAGCCGGTCTCCCAGTCGAAGGCGTTCACGCGGAGGAGGTCTTCGGGGACGAGGGAGAAGTCGGAGGCGATGAGGGAATTGCCGCATTTGATATTATCCTGGAGCGGGGGGAGGAGGGCGAGTTCGTCTTTGAAGAGTTCGCGCTGGCGCTGGAGGGTGGTGCGGTCTTCGCCTTCCAGCATCTTGAGGTAGAGCGAGAGCTGGGTGACTTCCACGGCCTGTGCATCGAGGTCCACGCCATACACGTTATCCCGGAGGATGCGGCGCTTGAGGGCCACGGTGAGGTGGACATCGTCCGTGGCGGGGTCCACCCAGCACAGCTCGGGCTTGCGGTCGGCGGGGTGCTGGGTAAAGCGGCGCTGCCAGTGCTCGCACACGCGCTCGAAGACGCGGATGAGGAAGCTGCCCGAGCCGCAAGCGGGATCGAGCAAGCGCAGGGCGCGGGTGGCTTTATCAAAGGCGGCAAATGTCTTCCCCTCGGCGATGGCATCGAGCTGCCGCCCTACGGTCTGCTCTACGATGTAATCCACGATGTAGCGCGGAGTGTAATAGACGCCGCCAGCTTTCCGCACTTCGGGCTTTTCCTCGATGGTGACGCCGCGCCCTTGCGGGCGGACGACCTTGCCGAGGAAGCGCTCATAGACGCTGCCGAGGATTTCCACGGGGATGATATTGAAGAGGTAGGGCGATTCGTTGTCGCTCAGTTCGGCGATGAACTCCGCAAGCCAAGTATCGCCGATGCAGAGTTCTTCGCTGAAGTGGGGCTTGAAGAGATTGCCATTAAAGAAAGGGACGTGGCTCGGCGGGCGGCGATCCAGCGCGCGGATGTGGCGGACGACGGCGTGCCAGAGGCTCTCGCCGGGGAGGTCGCTGTGCTCACTGCCGCCGCCATCCATATCCGGCGAGGATTCGCGGAGGCGGAAGCTGTCCTGGCGGTGCTTTTTCCCGTCCTCGCGGCTCCATGTGCGCTGCCACGTCTCCACGATGGATTGCAGGCGGGTGCCGGTATCAATATCGCGATCTTCGCAGATGCGGAGGAAGAGCAGGCGGTCGAGGACGCATTGCACGGCTTCATTCAGCCGCGTGCCGTCGAGCATCTCGGCGCGGTCATTGTGTTTGAGTAGATTGCCGGCGAGTTCGCGGCGGGCTTCATCGAGGAACTCTAGGAAATCAGCATCCAGCTCGCGGGTGCGGTCGGGCTTGAGGAGGAAGAGCTGGCGGGCTTTGCCGCTGCCTTTCGGGACGCGTTTAGGGAGCTTTTCGATCTCACTTTCGATGCCGCCTGCTGCGACGCTTTCGCGCGAGAGGAGCTGCCAGATTTCCTCGGCGACGAGGGGGTATTGTTTGTAGTGCCAGCTCTTCCACAGCCCCACGTCGGGCGAATCCATGTAAGGCTTGCCGCCGACGAGGAAGACTTTCAGATCCTCGAAGTCGGTGAGCAGGGCGAGGGGGACTTTTTTATTATAGGCGTAGCGTTTTGCTTGGAAGGCGTCGCGCGGGCCGAGGACGACTCGGGGCTTCTTGGCCTCGCAGACGAAGCGGTCGCGCCCGTCGGTGCGGAAGAGGTAGTCGGCCCGCTTGGCGCGGCCTGCGATGTCTGTGCGGCTCTCGATCTCGATCTCGCGCTGGTGCTGGACGAGGCCCGCGTGGTTTTGTAAATCCCAGCCGAGCGCATGGATGAGCGGATCGAGGTAATCCTGCCGGAGCCGCGCCTCGGAGTAGCCGGGATCGGTGACGGAGGTGAACTCTTTTTCAAACTTCGCAACCAGCCGATTCAGTTCACGCTCGAAGGATGCAAGGCTGGCTGGTGATGACATGGCGCTGGGGATAGCACGCGCCTCCGAGTTTGGCACGGTGGAAATGGCGGCTGTCGCGGGGCCTGTGAGGATTGCCATTTTTAACCGCTCACAGCGTGCCGCCATCTATACACGCGCTTGCTTTCTCAATATGCGTCTGACTAATTTCTCCGCCTGCATGGACACCGAATCACTACGCGCTATTCCTTTTCTCCGCGAGCTTCACGACGAGGAGCTTGCTTCCTTTGCGTCGCTGCTTGCGGTTCGCAATTGCAAGCCGAGCGAGCGTATCCTCGAAGAGGGCACGCCGCCGGATACTTTTTACATCATCGCGGATGGCGTGATCCATGTGCGGCGGCGGGCCAATACTCGCGAGATGCTGCTCGCGCGGCTCGGGGCAGGTGGGTTCTTTGGGGAGGTGAATCTTTTCGATCCGGGCGTGGCGACGGCGAGCATCTACACCGTTAAGCCGACGCGGCTGCTCTGTATCAGCTACGTGGATTTCCACGCCTACATGGAGGCCAATCCGCGTGCGGGCTACAAAATCTCCAGCGGGCTCATGGCGGAAATGTCGCGCCGCTTGCGAGCCACGAGTGCGCGGTTGGTGAACTCGGTTTTTTGGTCCGACAAGGCGGGGACGTAGGCCACATGGAACTCCCGCCCATCACCGTCTATCGCACGGCTCTCGGCCTCGTCGCGCAGCGGGGAGAAGATTGCTTCCTGCTTGCTGGCGAGAGTTTCGATTCCCTCTTCACGCAGCCCGAGCCGCACCCGTGGCTGGAGCGCGCACTCAGCTATGGCAAACCCATCGAACGCCCATCCGCACTGCTCGCGCCCATCGGCACGCAGGAGGTGTGGGCATCGGGCGTCACGTATCTGCGCTCGCGCGATGCACGGATGGAGGAAAGCAAGGACGGCGGCAGTGTATATGATCGTGTGTATGCGGCGGAGCGGCCCGAGATTTTCTTTAAGGCAACACCGCATCGCACCGTAGGCATGGGCGGAAAAGTGCGCATCCGCAGTGATTCGAAGTGGAACGTGCCGGAGCCGGAAGTCGTGCTCGCCATCAATACGCGCGGCGACATTTTCGGCTATACGGTGGGCAACGACATGAGCAGCCGCGACATTGAGGGCGAGAATCCGCTCTATCTCCCGCAGGCAAAAGTCTATGACGGCTGCTGCGCGCTCGGGCCGGGGCTCGTGGTGCGCGGGCCGCTCCCGCGCGAATCGGCGATCCAATTAGACATCGTGCGCGCCGGTGCGTCCGTCTTTTCCGGCGCGACTTGCACCTCGCAGATGAAGCGCACTTTCCCGGAACTCGCGAGCTGGCTCTGCCGCGAAAACAGCTTCCCCACTGGCTGCTACCTTTTTACGGGCACGGGGCTCGTGCCGGGGAATGACTTCACGCTGCTGGCTGGCGATGAAGTCTCCATCCACATCGCAGGGCTCGGCACGCTGCGGAATGTGGTGGCGTGAAGTGATGATTATTCCACGACCATGATGCCATTCATGATCTGCCAGTGGCCGGGGAAGGTGCAGAGATAGGGGTATTCGCCGGGGGTGGCGGGGGCGGTGAAGTGGATGGTGGTGCTCTTCGTGGGCTCGATGAGGTCGGTGTAAAAGAGCACGTCGCCGCCGTCAGGGATGTAGCGTTTCGCCGCGCCATCGGGGAGCGCGGCCATGCGGTTTGCGCCGTCGCCGACGCGTGCGAGGGTGCCGGGTTTTGCGATGGCGAGGTTGTGCGGCATGGTGTCGGGATTTGAAAGCGTGAGCGAGAGGCGCTCGCCGGCCTTCACGCTGAAACGCTTAGTGGCAAAGGTCAGACCGCTCGCGGTCTCGATGCGGATAGCGCGGCCCGCGTCGCCTTTCGCCCAAGGATTCGGCGTGAGCGGCGTGGCGACGAGCGCGGCGGCAGGGGCGTCCTTTACGATGGCACGATAGCCGGGGAAGTCGGTGAACGCTGCGCCGAGCTTGTGCGGCGTGGCGTAGAGATCCACGGGCTGCTCGCCGATGCGCAGGTGCAAGTGGAGCTGTCCGCAGGGCTGGAGCTGGGGGATTTCGAGGAAGAGCGTGTGGCCATCCGCGAGGACATGCGCGCTGGTGATCTCCAGCGGATCGTGGCCGGGCGTGCCGGGCCAGTGGGTGGAAAACTCGGGCGACCCGTAGGCCGAGGCGTAGCGGTAGTTCCACGCTTGGGCGAAGTGCTGCGCGGCGGTGGTAGGGGCGAGCGGCTGGGGGAAGCGCACGAGCACGCCGTTATCGCGGACGTGGAACTCTGCGGGCAAATTCGCAGGAGCGCCCGTCCAGCGGAGGCGCTGGAAGCAGCCGTCGTCCGGCGTGTAGCTGCCCCAGCCTTGGCAGCCGCTCACGTAAAATTGGCCATCGTGCGGGCTGAATCGTGCGCGGTGCGAGCCGCTGCGAAATTCCCCCGGCACCTGCACGGCTGCGGCTTGCCAAGTGTCGTCCACCTTTTCCGGCAGGAGCAAAAGAGTGGAGCCGGTGCCCCACGAAGTGCTGAGGAGCGAGCCGCGCGGCACGCCCCAGCGGTCGCTATCCACGAAGCATTGGCCGCCAGTGGAATTGTCCACGCTGCGCGGCAGATAGATGAGCGGAGGCGTTGTGGGCTGGTCGGATTTCGGCCCGCCGTAGCCAAAGTAGAGGCCGCTCGCGCCGGGCGGGACGAGGCAGACTTGCGAGGCGGGAGTCCAATTTCCCTCCTGACACGAGGTGGTGAGCGTGCCGTCTGCGCCAAGGCCGAGGCCGTTGGGATTGCGAAAGCCGGTGGCGACGATGTCCACGCGCTGGCCGTCTGGCGAGATGCGGAAGATGCCTTGGTTTGCGGAGACGGCGAACCAATTTCCCGCCGCGTCGCGCTGGAGCCCGGTGATGTAATCGTGCCCGCCGGGCGAGGTGGCGTAGGCGTTCGAGAAACACTCGTAATAGTCCGTCTCGCCGTCGCCATTCAGGTCGTGGAGGCGTGTGATTTGGTCGCGCCCGAGGACGTGGATGACGCCGTCCACCACGCGAAGGCCGAGCGGCTGATTCAGCCCCGTGGCGATGCGCCGCCAGCGGAGGTGGGCGAGCGTTTCATCGAGCCCGCTGACGGTCCACACTTCGCCCATGATCGTGCAAATCACGCCGTCGCCATTCGGCAGGAAATCGTGGTCGCCGATGAAGAAGAGGGACTTCCAGGGATTCGTAAAAGGCAGCGTGATCGTATCCACCGCAAACGGCGCAGTCGTGCCGCGCACGCCGCGCGTCTCCACGCTCTGCGGCCACTGCGCAGGCCCGCCCTTCGTCAGCGCAGCGAGCGGATGCGTGGCTGCGGGCGCGACGATGCGGGTGAACTTCCCCTCCTCCACCCAAGGCGCATCCAGCATCTCCACGCCGTCGCGGCGGTAGCTGAAAACCACGCGCTGCCCGTTGCGATAGTAGCCGTGATACACAAAGTCTTTCGCCGTCGTGCCAGCCTCGGAAGGCACGACTTCGCCCGCCACTGCCACGCCTTGACCGATGCCGTGGCGGAAGGCGTCGTATTTTACAAACCCGCCTCGCCACACGATCGGGAACGTGAGCGTTTGCGGATCGAAGCAGCACGCCCAATCGCCCGCTTTGCCAAGCCTCACACATATACCTTTCGGCACGGTCTTTTCCCCTCCCCGCACGACGCCACTCACTACCACGCCGAGGTCGGTTTCATTCCAGCGATCATCGCGCCAAGTCGCTTCATTTTGATTCCCCCAATGCCCGCTCTTCCCGCTATCGAGGCCCGCGTATTGCGCGAGCAGTGCGGGCCGTTGCGGTTGCGTGCGAGCCCATTCCGCCTGCTTTGCGTAAAAGTCAAAAATGCGGTCACGATTCACCGGCGCATCCCACGCCGGCCACAGCTCCGGCTGGAGCGGCGCACGTTCGTAGGGAAATTCTACCGCCGCTGGCGGCGCGGCGTGATGCGCGGCGTGCGGATCATCGGCAGCGATTGCGGTGCCGAAAACAAAGAGCGCGAGAGTGCGAATAAAGGTGTCCATGAGAGCGGGCAGCAGTGCGGCAAGCTATTGGCGCAGCATCGCTCCGGCCTCCGCGATCCATGCAGCCGTGGGCGTGGAGTAAGGGCGGAAGGTTTCGAGGGTGCCTTGTTGCTCGTTGTAAAAGAGCGCGCGATGGAGGCCAAGGTCGCCTGCCTTTGGCGAATCTATGAGGCTCGCAGAGTCGTTGGCGCTCATCTGGAAGACGACGCGCATTTCAAATTCACTAAGTGCCTTTCGGTTGATAGAGCGGCTCACATTATTGAACGTATCCATCGTGACGAGGAGGTGGATGCCCACGCTGCTGCCCTCGACGATGAGGTCGGCGAGTTGGCTGCCCGGGCTCTCCTCCGAGTCGCCGGAGGAAAAACTAAAGTCGTCCTCCTGCCTCAGTTTCTTGAATTTTTGCAGCCCAGAAATGAGCACGAACGTGGGCACATCGTTCGCAGAGTCACCAGCCGCGCGGGCTTTGCGCTCGGCGGAGAGGGTGCTCATCACTTCGGCGATTTCACTCCCCCGCGCGACGGTGATCTCGTGCGGCACGGCGGCAAGGATGCTCTCGATAAAGTCGCCATCCTGCGTGCCGGGCAAGCTGGCGTGGAGGAGGACGAATTTTGCGCTGCCGATGGGGTATTGCGCGGCGAGCGAGAGCAGCGAGACGCCGAGCAGCATGAGTGCGGCTTCGTCGCGCTGGCCGACGATGAGGAGGTGGTTCCCGCTCTGGCGGCGGAAGACGACTTCGGTTGGGCCTTTGATGGAATTTGGAGCGCCGAGCCAGCAGCGCGCGACGACTGGTGCAGCAGTGGGGCGCGTGGTGAGAGCGATGTGGAGTAGATCGTTTTCGCGGATGTCGGCGGGCGCATTACCCTCAAAGACGATGGGCGTGGAATGAGGGAGCTGATGCTGCTCGGCGAGCGCCGTTACTTTATCCAGCCAAGCATCGCGCTCCTCGTCGGGCAGCCACACGACTTGGAAAGGGCTGTTGCCTTCCACCGCTCCGGCGGCGTCATTGTAGATGCCTTCGCCGGGGCGTGTGAGCAGGCGCGGGGCGGGGTTGCTTTCGTCCATGATGAGGTAGGCATCCGCCTCGTTGCATTGCAGCGCGATGCGGATGACCATCTGCCCAAGCGTCGCCCGAGCCAGCGTATATGCGCCTCCGAGCGTCTGTGAGCCGAGGAGGACGTGGATGCCAAAGGCGCGACCTTGCCGCACAATGCGGTCGAAAAGCATCGAGGCCGTCTGCGCGATCACGTCGTCCTCCACGAAGAATTCCTGGAACTCATCAATGATGAGCAGCGAGCGCGGAATCGCCTCCGTGCCGCCCGCGCGCTTGTAGCCCGCGATGTCTTGCACGCCGAGTTTGCGAAACATATCGCCGCGCCGTTTCAGCTCTTCATCTACGCGCTGGAGCACACTGAGACCAAACTCGCGGTCGCTCTCGATGGCGATGACGCGGGCGTGCGGCAGGTGCTTCGTCGCATAGCATTTGAACTCCACGCCCTTCTTGAAATCTATGAGGTAAAACTCCACCTGCGATGGACTGCACGAGAGCGCGAGATTCGTGATGATGACGTGGAGGAGCGTGGACTTGCCCGAGCCCGTCTTCCCCGCGAGCAGCGCGTGTTGCCGCGTGCCTTTGCCAATGGCGAGCATCTGGAATTTCGTCGCGCCCGTGCGCCCCACCGGCACGCGCAGCTCGCTCGTGGTGTCGCCCATCCACAGCTCTGCGGCGGGCGGCGCGATCTGCGCAAAGGGCACCTCCACGCGATTCGAGTCTATGCTGCTCTTACCGATTTTGTGCGTGAGCGCGACGGCAAATTCCGCGTCCGGCGGCGTGTCTAAAACGAGCGCCGCAGCGGCTGCGACTTGCTCTTTCCCGATGACGAACTGAGAGCCCTCACGCCGGATGCAGACGCTCGCTTTCCGCAGCTCATCGGCCACGAAACCATCCGGCATTTCCAGCCGCGTATCCCAATGAATGAGCGTAAAGATACCGCAGCGCGGCCCGCTCGCAGCGATGCTCTGGAGCCGCTTCACGGCGCTCTCGCTGAAGTTTGCGGGGAAGTCGGCGACGACGAGGAAGTGGTATTTCTCCGCCACGCTGCCCGCCTGCGCGTTGTATTCCGTGATCGTCGCATACTCGTTGCGTAGATACATCTGTATGACCTTTTCGATGTGCTCACTCAGCTCCGCGAGCCGCTCCTCGATCTGGTCGCGTTGCGTCCAGATGCGGCGGTTGATGAGGCTCTCCTCGTAATCCGAAAGGTGCATGAGCCCCGCGAAATTCTGCCCGAGGCCGACAGGATCGAGGATCGTAAAACTGAGCTTCCCCGGTGGTGTCGTCGCGAAAAGCCGGAGGATGATATTATTCAGCGTGCCCACGACCTCGCCGCCCGTTTCTGCCGTCTCGAAAAGCAATGAGCCCTGCTCGGGGAAGGCCAGTGAGAGCGGGATGGAGACACGCGCCGCGCCCGGTAGCGGGAGCCGCTTGTCCTTCGGCATCGCCTCGGCGCGCGTGGTAAAATCCACCACAAGCTGCCCAAATTTCACCGCTGGCGAAAACTCCGTCGGCGGCGTCCACCCGCTCGCGAGCTGCGCACTCCACGCCGGGAAACGCTCATTCGTCGCTGCGTTCATCGCCGCGATGTCGGCGTAAATCGGCACGATCTCGCGCTGCCAATCCGCCTCCAGCTCCGCCCACTTCACCGCCTCCTCACTATTCACCGCCGCCAGTTCCGCCGCGTGTTTCTCACCGAGTGCGCGCGTGCGTTCGGCGTTCTCCGCCTCGTGGGCTTGCATCTTTGCATCGTGCTCGGCCCGCACACTCTGGAGCTTCGGCGCTTGGAGGTGCTCGTTCGCAGCGCGCAGTCGGGGCACTTGTTTTTGGATCTTATCGCGATTCGTCTTTGCGAAATCCTCTTCGATGTCGTCCGCCCATTCCCAATGCTCGGCCACCTCGGCTTTGAGTTTCACGTAGCCCTCCTGGAGCTGCGCCAGCTTTTGCGCGTGCCCTGTCGTCACCGCCACCCCGCACGTATCGTAAGTCGTCCGCGCAGCCTCCAGCGTCGCGGCAAACTTCTCCGCCGCCGCGCGCGACTGCGTGTAGCCCACGCGGTGCAGCACCATGGCGACCACGAGAGCCGCCACCGTCGCCGCACCCGCTATGCCCATTTGCATCGGCTGCGTGCGGGTGAAAAAAAGCGCCGCAGCGCCAGCGCAGACCAGCAGCGTGAGCAGCACCGGCAGTGGCAACGCGCTGAAAATCCGTGGCAACAAATAGCCGCGAAACGCCGCGAGTTGCTCGCCCGTCGTCGCGAGCTGCTGCATGAGTTGCCCTGAAAGTTTGCCGTAACTTTCCTCCACGGATTCTGGCTTCTTGCTCTCATCGTGCGCGAGCATTTTTTGAAAGGCCCCATACCCCGCGAACGCACTGCCAGCGCCGCGTCCCAGCCCGATCAGCGCCTTCCTCGTCTCCCCCAGTTCCGCTGCAAATCCCGAGTATAGCTCGCCCGCCGCCTCCACATCCAGCGGGAGCTGTTTCTTCGCATGGAGCTGCTTCATTTGCAGATCGCCCAGCCACCGTTCTTTCGCCGCACGCGCTCCCGATTGCAGGTGTGCGATGCCTGCGTTCTGCCCGCGCTCGATGCGCGCACTGCGGCGCGAGTGAAAGCCGCGCACGCGATCCTCGGCCCGCTCCGTGTGCTCCTCCACATCCGCCACTAGCGCCGCGCGCCGCGCCTCCGCCTTGGCCGTGGCCTCCTGCTGCTTCTTGCCCATCGCATACCGCCGCGCGCGGAAATCCTTCGTGAGCACATCCTCCCGTTTGGCAAAATCCGCGCCTACGAGACGCAGGCGATTGAGTGCTTCGTTGCTTCGATCTACGCGCAAGTCCATAGGTTTATTCACAGTCTTTTTTGATTTTGCGGAGCAGCCCATCCAGCTCCTCCATCGCCGCCGTCGCGCGTGCGATGTAGCTGGGCAGATGCTCCAGATAGTCCGAGTGAAATTGCTCACTCTTCACATCCCGCCAAGATTCCCGCGTCTGCTCCCACTTCAGCGAAATATCCTTCATCGCCTGCGCGAGATTCGCCGCACTGCCGCGCGCGTTCACAGCGGCACCTCCGTCGTCGTCGGCGGCGGCGCTTCTGGCAGCGAGCCACGCTCCGCATACGCCTCCAGCGTCTTCTGCGCTTGGCTGAGATAATGCAGCGCCTTCGGCAAATCGAAATCCAGCGTATGCCGCAGCCCATCCATCCGCTTCGCCACCGGGCCCACCACGCTCTCGTAATTCCGCTCCCACGCCTTCACATTTTTTAGCTTCGTCTCCGCCTCCTCCACCGCCGCCCTCGCCGCCCGCACCGCGCGTTGGTGGCGCATGATCGTCTCCTCCTGCCCCGTGATCCGTGCGCCGAAATACTCTTGCTGCGCAGCATCCATCTTCTTCCGCCGCCCCTTCACCTCCCGCTCCCAATGGCGCCGCTGCTCCGTCTGCACCCACACCTGCGTGCGTTTCACATCATCGCTCACCTCACTTACACAGCTATGCGCCTTCGACATAAAAACGATCAAACTCGCCCGAAACATTTCGAGCACATCTATCTCCGTGACTTTGACTTGATCCGCCATATCGCAAGCAGCCCTCTAGCGTTGCTCCAGATACTCCTCGATCCTCTGCGCCTTGCGCAAAAGATACGGCGTATGCTTCTCCGCGATCTCCACAAATTTCTTCATCACCCGCATCGTCGTCGTAAACTCCTCCGCAAACTTCTCATGCTCCTGATCCTGCCAGCTCCCACTCAGCGCCGCAAAACGTGCCTGAAGCGATGCCGCCTTCGCCTGCACCTCCTCATTAAAACGCTTCATCTCTTTTGCAAAACGCCGCACCTCCTCCGGGTCCATGATCGCTTGAGCCATATAATATGTGTAGTGTGAGTTTAGGGTTGGAAACGCTGGGTTCATTCACCCGCAAGCCACGCAATACAGGAAGCCTCCGCCGCCGCGAAATGAAAAATGAACTCTTCACAAAAAACCACACTCCTCCGTTGCAACCCGCCCTCCTTTCCGCTTTCTACACTCGCATCCCTGCGCCCGTCTCCATGGCCAGAAAAAGAAACCATCTCATCGTGAATCGCTGCTGCACATTCCTACGCTCATCTATTGGTAAAAAAACCATCGTCGCCATCACCGGCCTCATGATGCTCGGCTTCGTCATCGCCCACCTCATTGGCAACCTCCAAATCTTCCTCGGCCCCGGCGACGCCACCCACCCCGCGCAGATCAATTCCTACGCGAAACTGCTCAAAGACCTCGGCGAATTCATCTGGCTCGCCCGCATCGCCCTCCTCCTCGCCGTCACCGCCCACATCATCACCACCATCCAGCTCACCCTCGCCAACCGCGCCGCCAAAGGCGACGGCTACCAACACAAAGCCAGCGTGCAAGCCAAGCGCAGCACCAAAACCATGATGTGGAGCGGCAGCTACATCCTCTGCTTTATCATCTTTCACCTCGCCCACTACACACTCCTCCTCGTCCACCCCGAGTTCCGCCAGCTCCACGATGCTCACGGCCTGCACGACGTGTATGCCATGCTACTCATCGGCTTTAGCAACCCCTTCGTCAGCGCCTTTTACATCCTCGGCATGCTCCTCCTCTGCTCCCACCTCAGCCACGGCATCGGCAGCCTCCCGCAGACCCTCGGCATCCAGACGACGAAGCTCCGCTCCTGCTTCCAATGCGGAGGACGCCTCCTCGCCATCCTCCTCGCCATCGGCTACCTCAGCATCCCCATCGCCATCCTCGCCGGCTACGGCAACGAATATCGGAAAGCAGCCCTCGCAACCCTAGCCACGCACCAGTAGGGGCAAAAATAGATGTGCAGGGCGTTTTCGGGGAGCCCGGCGGAGGCCTGCACCATGTGCAGAGAGTTTTCGCGGAGCCCGCTGGAGGCTTGTTTCACTTTCAAACAACACAACCACAGTAACCATGACAGCGGTTAGTTCGCAGGCGTTTAAGAGGTGCATGACTGCACCTAATGGTGGTTGGTAAACAGTGGGATTATGCCGCGTCATTGGAATGTTTTACCCTCGTTGCCAAGTCGAGGATTTGGCAACGCCCTTTTTTGCGTGGGGAAGCTGAAGCTCCTTGGTGAGGAGCGGCGGCACTTGAGCGCGGGCAGCCGAGGCTGGGCGTAGCGGTTTGGCTCATTCCGCGCCCGGCGGATGGAGTAGGCGGCGCGGGAGATCGCGCAGGCCATGGACGATTCGCACGATGTCGAGGGTCTCGCCGCAGACGCGGTAGAAAATGAGATGTTTGTCCGAACGGCTTTTGCACGAGGAAGAATCGGATTCGGGCGAGTTTGGGGTGGGCGTAATCCGTCTCTTTTCCGATGCGCGGATGGCTCGCGAGCAGTCGCACCGTGATTTTCACCGCGTCGGCGAATCGCTGGGCCAGTGCGACATTTTCTCTCCGCGCATAATAGTCGGCTTGCAGGGCGATGTCGGCGAGAGACTCCGGTGTCTGGACGACGCGCAAGCTCACGCGGCGCTGTGTTTTTCCCGCAGCGATTCGATGATGCGGTCGAAGTTTGCCTCGTCCCACGGGATGCGCGGACTGTCTATAGCCTCTAGGAGCAGTTGCTCGATTTCGCCGTGATCTATAGCGCCATAAACCTCCTGTCCCTGCCACGCCGTGAGGGACGCAGTGACAACCGCTGCTGGGCTTTCAAACCCGCCATCGTGCAGCTTCGCGCGCACAAAGTCATCCAGCTCATTTGGAATGGTGATGGTCATGTGCGGAAGGTGCTTCGTTTGCAGCATCGCGTCAAACGCCGTATTTGCTGCGGACGCTGAAGCTCTGCGGCGAGAGGCCGGATAACAAGGCGCCATAGCGGTAGTGTGAAAATTTACCGGCTTGTGTGCTTGTAGGGACACCGTTTGGGGAAGCTCGTTTGGAGTGCTGCTTCGAGGCTCAGGGAGGTAGCATACCGCCCCTCCTATCGCCGCGGGTGCACAGGCTGGAAAACCTGTGTCATATGGGCTAGTCTCCGAAGCTGATGCCCACCGCTCGGCACGTCTCGACCATTTGGCAGCGGGGGGGGACGGTTTTGAGGCGGCGGACGGCGCTGGCGATGGGGACGCTGAGGACGTCGTAGTTTTGGTAGCTCACCATTTGGCCGAATTTTTCCTCCGCGATGAGGTCCACGGCTTTCACGCCGAAGCGGGTGCCGAGGATGCGATCCAGCGTGGTGGGGTCGCCGCCGCGCTGGAGGTGGCCTAGGACGCAGGTGCGGATTTCTTTTACGAGCACGGGTTTGTTGAGGCGTTGGTCGAGTTCGCGGGCGACGGTCTCGCCGACGCCGCCGAGACGGTATTCGCCGGGGGCGGTGGCGCGGTAGTGCTCTTTGCCGCCGCGTGGGATGGCTCCTTCGGCGACGACGATGAGGGTGCTGGCGTAGCCGCTATCGGCGCGGCGGCGGACGAAGGCGGCGAGTTTATCCAAGCTGTAGCTGATCTCGGGAATGAGGATGGCGTCGGCGCTCCCGGCGAGTCCGCCGTAAAGTGCGATCCAACCAGCGTGGCGACCCATCACTTCCACGATCATCACGCGCTTGTGGGCGCGGGCGGTGGTGTGGAGGCGGTCGAGGGCGTCGGCGACGCAGGCTTGCGCGCTGTCAAAGCCGAAAGTCATCGCGGTGGCTTCGAGATCGTTATCAATCGTTTTCGGCACGCCGACGACTTTCATGCCTGCCTCGAAGAGTTGCTGCGAGGTGGCGAGGGAGCCGTCGCCGCCGATGGTGATGAGTGCCTCGATGCCGAGTTTGGCGAGCCGCTCTTTGGCTTTGGCGATGATGGGCGGCTGCACGCTGGCGCGTTTGCCGGGGCCGGTCTTGCTCACGAAATGGCCGCGATTCGTCGTCCCTAAAATGGTGCCGCCGCGCTGCGAGATGCTCTCGGTATTTTGCAGCGTCAGCTCCATGTGCAGCGTGTCATCGAGCAGCCCTTCGTAGCCGTCTTGGATGCCGATGACGCGCCAGCCGAGGTTCGCCGCTGCGCAGACGACGCCGCGCAAAACAGCGTTCAGCCCAGGGCAATCGCCGCCGCTGGTGAGGACGCCGATGATCTTCTGTTTGTCGCCGCCGCTCATTGTGCGCTGGGCTTCCAGCCTTTCGCTGGGCGACCTGCGGTGGCCCATTGGTCGAGAAGCGTCCAGCCGCGAGCGAGGAGCATTTTCCCCGTCTCGAAACGCGCCTGCGAGCCGAGCACGACGACGGTGAGGCGGCGCGGGGTGATGACGTGTTGCTCGCCGACTTGCTTGCTGTCTGGCCGCTGCGCCGAGGTGAGCACGACGCATGGGCCGGACTTGCGGGTGGTGCCCGTTTTCACGCCGTCCACGCCGTCGGTGCCGAGGAGTTCGTTCGTGTTGCGGAGCATATAGCCACTGGCTTCGCTGGTGGTGGTCGTCCAGCCGATGCGGCGTTCTTTTTGCGAGGTGTAAAAGAGGAAGCCGCCGTGGCCGAGGGCGTAGTTGGTGAGCGTCGCGACATCCGCCGCTGTCGAGTAGGGCATCTTGCTTTCGAGATCGTCGAGGCCGTGGGCATTGAGGAAGCGCGTGTTGCGGAGGCCGAGTCGGCGGGCGAGCGCGTTCATCTGCGCGACGAAGGCGACGATGGCTTCCTGGTCCGTCTGCGCGCCGCTGATTTTGCGGCCTACGTGGGCGGCGAGCGTCTCGGCGGCCTGGTTATCGCTCTGCATGAGGCCCGCGTAGAGCGCGTCGCGCAGGGAGATTTGGTCGCCCGGCTGGAGGCCGATGCTATTCGGGCTGCTGATGAGGGCGATGGTGCCGGGGACGGTGGCTTTTTGGCCGAGATCCTCGCCTTTCGCCGCTGCCCAATCGAGCACGACCATGGCCGTGGCGATCTTGGTGATGCTGCCGACTTGCAGGCTGCGCGTGGCGCTAGAGGAATCGAGGACGACGCCCGTGGCGGAATCCGCGATGACCCACGCAGCGGCGTCGGTGCGCTGTGCCTGCACGGGCAGTGCGGCGGCGAGGATGGCGAGGCAGGTGGATAAAAAAGTGCGTTTCATTGGCTAAAGTGCGCGGAGAGTAGCGGGGCATTGCGGGGGCGCAAGTTCGGAGGCGGAGCGCGAGTGGGGAATGATGCAAAACTCGGTAGTGGTATAGTTTGAATTTGAACCACGAAGGGCACGAAGAGCACGAAGAGCACGAAGGAAATATCAGGGATAGAGTGCCCTTTCATCCCTCCTCTTCGTGTCTTTCGTGCCCTTCGTGCCCTTCGTGGTTCAAAATAGACCACTACCCAAAACTCGGAACTCGGAACCTTGTTGCTTCGAGAGCATCGTTCGAAGTTCGAGGTTTACAGCGGTTCCCTTTATTTATCACTCCTCATGAGCTTTCGCTTTTTTCCTCTCTAAATTTGCTAATGCCATAGGTAGCCTCCATTCACGCCCTCCTCGCACCCCTAGCCCTATCTTATGCAACTTCGTGATTCAGGGGCTTGGACACCGTTGGTCCGCACACAGGATTTTCGGCCTTTATTCAGCGGCTCCTTTGGAGTTTCCCCCTCGCTACTTGCTCGCTGCGTGCTAATGCAGTGGGTATGAAATTTCGCCGCCTACTCGCGCTCACATTTTCTGCCGCTCTCGCCAGTGCCGTTCTGGCGGTGGAGCCTGCCGCTGGCTACGTGCGCTTTGTCGGCGACGATCAGCGCGGGAGACTCGAAACCGCCGTGACGACCATGCAGAACGACAAAGGCGTGAGTGTGGATCTCATCGGTGCCGTCCACATCGCCGACGCCGCTTACTACCAGTCGCTCACGCAGCTTTTTGCGGGCTACGAGGAGCTGCTCTTCGAGCTGGTGGACGGCCAGCGACTGCGTGCAGACATAGAGGGCAAGCCGAAGCCCAAGCGTGCCGAGAAAAGCGCCGCCACGGAGGCTGCGCCTGGCGTCTCGGCGAAAAAAGAGGTCGCTGGCAACGACTTCGCTTTCGCACTTCTGCGGGGGATGATGCAGGGAGTCGGCTCGTATTTTCACCTGCAATACCAGACCGACGGCATTGACTATCACAGCAAGAACTTCGTCCACGCCGATGTGAGCATGGCGGAGTTTGAGCGACTGCAAGAAGAGCACGGCGAATCCTTCGGCACGCTGCTCCAGAAGGCCATGCAGGCCGAGCTTTCGCGCGGGGTAAAATCGGAGGAACAAGCCAAAGGCGGGCAACTCTTGCTCGCGCTCCTCGGCGACTCCAGCGGCATCAAAATCGCGATGGCCAAGGTGCTCGGTAAAGTCGAGAGCATGAGCGAAGACATGGGCATGGGCGGCGACTCCGTGATCGTCGGCGAGCGCAACCGCGTGGCCATGGAGGTCTTCGTGCGCGAAGTGAAAGCCGGGCGCAAACACCTCGGCATCTTCTACGGCGCAGCGCATCTGAACGACATGCAGAAGCGCCTCGAAAAACTCGGCTACCACCGCACCGCCGAACGCTGGCTCACCGCCTGGGACATCAAGCCCAGCGTGGATTCGCTTAAAGAAAAGCCCGCGCAGCCGTAGCGGCTACAGCCGTAGCGCAGCCTCGTAGCGCGGACGCCCCGTCCGTCC
>JAYVQK010000245.1:0-18461 GCA_043757005.1 Verrucomicrobiaceae bacterium | reverse complement strand
ATCTTTTCACGCTTCGAGAAACTCGATGTCATGCTCATCGGTTTCATTCACTTTGTCCTCATTGTCGAGGCTCTTCGATAGTGTGAACACGCCCTAGTGATTCATGCGGGCATCCATCCCAAAGTTTATGGCTCGCATCGGGCGCTATCGAGGCGCTTCCCGTTTGCCATTTATTACGATTTGTGTGCGGAAGAAATCCAAGTCCATGCCGTGCTCGATAGCAGGAGGAAACCTTCTTGGATTCGGAATAGAGTCACGCACGCTTGACGCTCGCGGCTGGCTGGCGAGGATGCGCGGCTCATGCGATTTCAGACTCTTTACGAAGGCCGCCATTTTCTTGTCCCATCGCTGCTGGGGACATTATTCTTTGGCTGGCTGGCGGCGGATTGGTGCGGCTGGCTCTGGCTGGCGGTGCCGTGTGCGCTCGTCTTTATGTTTTGCGCCAATTTCTTTCGCGATCCAGACCGCCGCATCCCCGTGGGCGATGATCTCGTGGTGGCGGGGGCGGATGGGATCATAGATGCCATCGAGGAAGTCGAGGAGACCGAGGTGCTGCACGGGCGCTGTCGCCGGGTGAGCATTTTTCTGAATGTCTTCGACGTTCATGTGAACCGCGCACCCATCGCGGGGCGCGTCACTTTCCAACAGCACCACCCCGGCACCTACCTTGATGCGCGGCACCCCTACTGCCACCAGAAGAACGAGGCGCTCACGTGGGCTTTCACGAATGACAAAGTCACCCTCGTCGTCCGACAGATCACCGGTGCCATCGCCCGCCGCATCGTGCCGTGGAGCAAAGTGGGCGTGGTGGTGGAAAAAGGGCATCGCTTTGGGATGATCCGCTTTGGTTCCCGCACCGATATTTTCCTGCCGCTGGATGCTGAGATTTTAGTAAAGATCGGCGATAAAGTGGAGGGCGGCTCTAGCCCCTTCGCTCGCCTGAAATCCTAAAACCCAATGAGCAACGACGAAGACGACGGCTCCCCGAAAATCTACCTCCTGCCGAATCTGATGACGGCGGGGAACCTCTTCTGCGGCTTCCTCGCCACGCTAAAGATCCTCGAAGGCGTCATGGCCGTGCGCTTCCAGACTGCCACGACGGGGCTCGATGTGGGCGCTCCGTATTTTAAATTCGCCATCGGCTGCATCCTCGCCGCGTGCGTTTTTGATCTGCTCGATGGACGGCTAGCGCGCCTCGGAGGGACGGATTCGCCGTTTGGTCGCGAGTTCGATTCCCTCGCCGACATCGTGAGCTTTGGCGTCGCCCCGGCCCTCATGGTGAGCCGCGTGGTGCTCCGCGATTTCGATAGGATCGGTTGGCTCATCGCCTCCGTTTATCTCATCTGCGGAGCGATGCGGCTCGCGCGTTTCAACTGCATCGCAGCGGCAAATTCGGCAAAGGCATCCAAGGAATTCAAAGGCTTCCCCATCCCCGCCGCCGCCGGGCTCGTCGCCAGCATTACGCTGCTCTTGCTTTGGCTCAATAATGACCAAGTGGAGCACGGCCTCACCCGCTGGGTGCTGCCGCCACTGCTGCTCTTTTTGTCGTGGATGATGTTTAGCTCCTTCAAATATCCGAGCTTCAAAAACATCAACTGGCGCACCACGCGCAGCGTCCCGAAATTCCTCGGCATCCTCGGTTTCATCTGGCTCACCGTGGCCTACTACCAGTGGATGCTCGCCGCCATTTTCATCTCCTACCTGCTCTACGGCTTCCTCCGCCCCTTCCTCTCGCGGAAGATGAAAGAGAGCATCGAAGAGGAAGTGGAAGACGAAGAAGACGAGGCCGCGATTTAAGCCCCACGATGACCGTTAAAGCCTTCGTGCTTTTTGGGATCACGAAAACCGATTTCTATTCGTTGGAAAGAGGGGCTGGGGCTTGAGGGACACTCGGTGGGGTGGATGCGGCTAAGATGGTGGCGGCAGAGACCCCTAGTCGCGCTCGGAGCAGGTCGTCCACGAGGACGGCGCGGCTATTCGGCACGATGCCGGAGCCGAATTTGCGGGCGTAGAGTTTCGTGATTTCTGCGCCGAAGAAGAGGATACAGGCGGAGTAATAAATCCAGATCAACACGAAGACAACCGACCCCGCCGCGCCAAAGCTGGAGGCGATGCTGCTGGCGGCGAGGTAATAGCCGATCACGATTTTGCCCAAGTTGAACAAGAGGGCCGTCGCGACCGAGCCGAGCCACACGTCTGGCCAACGCAGTCGCACATTGGGGAGGAGCTTAAAGATCATCGCAAAGAGTCCGCTGACGACTACAAAGGAGATCAAGAAATCCCACATTCTCCAAACCGCATTGGGGAGCTGAAAGCGACCGCTCATGTAGAGCCCCAATGCCGCGAGAAGGACGCTGATGACGAGCGAGATGAGCAGAAGAAAGCCGACGGCCAATACGATCCAGAACGAAAAGAAGCGATCGTAGATGAGCTGCAAGAAGGGACGGCCCGGCTTCACCGCGACGCCCCAAATGGTATTCAGCGCGTCCTTTAGCTCGGCAAATACCGTAGATGCACCAAAGAGCAGCACCGCTGTGCTGATGACCGTGGCCATCACTCCAGCGGATTTCTGCGCGGCACTCGACTTCACCGCTGACTGAATCGCTTCGCCAGCGCCCGTGCCTGCAAACGTGGAAATCTGCAATGCCAACTGCCCGCGCGCTGCCTCCTCGCCGAAAGCGAACCCGGCAATCGAGATCACGATGACGAGCAGGGGGGCGAGCGAGAAGATCGCGTAGTAAGCAAGCGAGGAACTGAGCCGCATCGCTCCATCGTCTATCCAATTGCCAGCGGCTTCTTTCAATAAAGGGAGCAAGTCCCGCAGATTCATGGGAGCGGTCATTGCCGTATGGTAAATCTCGCGGTCATTAAAAACTGCGCACAGATCATCCGCTTCGAGACTGTCATGAATGGGGCTGCGACCGTGCCCATTTGGCTACGATCGGTCGGGGGAGTTCGCCGGAGCCGTGTCGGGTGCCTCTGCGGCGTCGTCTTGTTTTTCCTGTTTCCTCAAAGCCAAAAGCTCGACCAATTTCGCATCCCGATCCGGGTGATGCTGATGCTCGGCGTTCTCGTGCTTCACATGATTTTTCTTCACATGTTCTTCGTGCTTTTGCTCATCCAGCTTGTGTTGGTTTTTCGGTGAATTGTCTCCCATGCCCACTATTCGGACATAGCACTCTCTCTGGCTGTCTGAACGGGAGAAAATTATACATATCTCCGGGCGGAGTGCGGCGGGCCGTTGGACTCTACCAGTGCTTTCGGCTATGGCACTTCGGTGGTGATGATGGCGGTGGTTTTGTCGGCGAAGGTGGCGAGCCAGACGACTTCGGCGGTGTCGTTAAAGCCGCGGGTGATGCCGAGGTTGCCGACGGTGGCTTTGAGGAGGGTGAAGCTCTTTAGCATTTTGCCGCCGATGGTGTCGCCTACGCGGAAAAGCAGGCGAGGGGAGGCTGGCGAGCCCCTCCCTCGCCGTCTTTCGCCTGCACGCTTACCGCGAGGGCCTGTCTCCCAGCAAAACCCACTCGAAAAGCAAAACCTTGCCCCAAAGTCCTATTTTTCACCCATGCAAGACCGCGCTGCAAGCACGCCCCCTAGCGCACACAACTCGCCGAGCCAAACAGCGGCCTTGTTTGTTTAAAAAGCGAGCTGGTAGTCCTACCATACCCAGCTCGCCCCCTCACAAGACTCCTTCGACTTCCCGCAAAGCGGACTTGAAAAATGATATTTTGAGAAAATTTTCATTTTTTTGAACTTTTAGATTAAATCGCAAGCTTATCTCCTCATAAGACGGGCTTGTCTAGCGGCGCGACCAGCTTGTTTTTTTACAAATCTCACTCGTTTTGTGACAAAACGAGTGACCATTTCCGCTACTTATCCCCGTATTTTCATCCATAAACCACTTTCTTCCAGACAGCAAAACAACAAAACCACCAAAACACACGACAATGATCAAAATCAAACTCGAACACCGCAGCTTCACCGACATCCAATTCGTGGAAAACGCCAAAATAATCGGCACCAAACTCGGCCTCAACATCAATTTCCCCACCCCGCCTATCTCCGGCTCCCTTTTGACTACGGATGCCAACGCCATCGAAACCCTCCTCCAACAACGCGGCGCGCTCGAATCCCAAGTCCAGCAGCTTACCTTGCAAATCCGCACCGCACGCGACAAATGTGAATCTGACTTAAACCTCAACGCCGATTATGTGGAGTTAAACATCAACACCATTGTCGCCCCCGCCACCGTGGTGGATCCCGTCGTCGCCGCCACCAAAGCGCAAAGCGCCGGCATGGACATCGTCGGCCCCGCCACCCTCGTCGGCCCGACGCCCAAAATGGAAGGCCTCAAAGCCACCCAGGGCGACGCCAACGGCGAAATAGACCTCCAATGGGGCCCCATCAAACGCGGCAACAAAAACTACATCGTGGAAATGACCAACGACCCCACTGGCCAAACTGGCTGGCAAATAGTCACCACGCCTACAAAAAGTAGCATCACCATCCCCGGACTCCCCAGCGCCACGCGCCACTGGTTCCGCGTCTCTGGCAACGGCACCGCCGGCCCCGGCCCCGCCAGCGAACCCACCACGAAAGTCGCCCCATAAAGCTCGCCCCGCCGCAATTCATGCCCGCTCCAGGCGGGAGTTGCTTTTGCCGCGTAGCGGCTGCCCGGCGCACGTCGCTCGTTTAAATGAGGAAAAACGACTCCGAGCGATTCAATGCGCGTCCGCTTTGCCGCTGCTCGACCCACGCGAGGGGGAGGCGGGCGAAGAGGATGCGGTGGCGAGTGCGAATACGAAAAGCCGGAAGATCATGCGGTATGTGGGGACGCCCTCCACGCTCGCACAACTTCATTCTTTGGGAAGAAAACGGGGCGCGTCTCGCCCGGCATCCTCAGCAGGGCGAGGAAGCACGGCATCCTGCTGCGGCTCGTTATTTCAGCGGCCAGCCGCCAGCGGTGGCGATGTCGGCATCTATCGCCACCATCCGCCGCGCGGTCTCGGCGAGGGCTGCGATGAGGCGGGGGTAGTGCGTTTGTTCCTCGTAGGAAAGTGCGCGGCCTTTGCGATCTTTGAGCCACTTCTGAGCGGGCGCGTAGCCGCCGATGGGGAAGCTCCATGCCTCTGGCGGCACCGCGTTAGGCGCGGCCTTGCCCTGGGCTGGCTTGTGCAGGGCCTTTGGCCCTCGACGCAGCATCTCCCTCAAAGTGCATGACAACTTTAATGAAACACGTTCTCACGGTGCCAAGTGATTGATTTGCGATGCGGAAAAATTTCAGGCCTTTCCGGCAAATGGATTGTCTTTCGCTGACTGCCGAGCGGGCGGAAGCAATCGAAGTCCCAGAGTTTTCCCGCATCTGCGGGCAGTGCCTTCAGCTCGTCTGAAACTTGAATCTGATAATCATCGCGCAGCGTGAACCACCCAACATCAAACGCCCAATGATGCAGGCGACATAGGGCGATTCCATTGCGCAGATCATCACGACCAAACGAACTGTTGGGGACAATAGGGGCGACTTGCACTTCCCACGAAATTGAATCCGGGGATCTGATTGAGAGCCCGCAGACCGCACACTTGATGTGCTCATGGGTTTTGGCCGTGGAGAATGTCGGCTTGGAGCGGTTTCATCGGGTGTATCTAAGCGTGGCTTTCGTCTTCGCCGCAAATGTTCGTAATTTTCTGGGAACTGATTCCATTTTTTCCTTCGCCATATCCGAAGACGCACACGCCGCTGCAAGTTCAACCCTTCCCATGGATCGTTGTCCGACGGAGAACACCAGCAATTCACGCAGCCACGGTTCCAGCTCCTCCCACGACTTGCTGGCGAGTTTCAGTGAAACACTTGCGCCGATGCAGATTTCCTCGCGGGATTGGAGATGCAATTTGTTCCAGTGCAGTTTCATTTTCTCGTCAGACTACGCGGTGGCTTTGAGCGAGACGCAGGTGTCCTTTTTCCCGATGTAGCAGACGACCGGCTCGGGCGTGTAATAGACGCCGCGCAGTTCGGGGCGCTTCGGCGAGGAAGGTCTCGTAGAAATGGACGATGGGATTTCGCCGCAGCTTGCCCTCCACATACCAGCGGAATTCCAGATAGTCCGTGAGCAGCAGATTTGGCAGCGAGCGCAGGTAGCGCGAGAGCTGCTCGGATTTCGCCGCATCATCCAGCGACACCCCGATGTCCTTGGCCTCGATGTAGCCACGGATGAAGCGCGTGGCGCTTTCCATCACCACATAATCCGGCGCACCGCACTCGGAGCGTTTGGGCTCATTCACCGCCGTGCATTCCGGCGCGAGATGGCTGATGAGCTGTGCGAGAAAACCGCGATAAGTGTGCTCGGTTGCATTGGTGAGAACGCGGGCGGACTCGATGCCATCGAGATATTTTTCCAACGGGACAGACATGGCCGCTGGAGATAACGGGCAGCACCCTCCTCGGCAACCTCCAAAGAGCAGTTTGCACGATGACGCCTGAAACAAAAGCCACCGCGCCAGCGAGCGAAAAAATCTGTGAAAATGATTTTGACAGGCGAGGGGAGGTTGATAGGTTGCGCGCCCGCTTTTAGGCAAAAGAAGAGCCACAAACCCTGCACGAGAAAAGCTGTGAAACCAATCACAGCAAAGATCGGAGCAGGGGTTTTCGTCTTTTTTAATGCTCGAAAGTGGCCCGGCTCACGCTGGTTCGTTCTTTGGCACAAAGCCTTAGTAGCTCAGTTGGCAGAGCACGTCCTTGGTAAGGACGAGGTCACCGGTTCGATCCCGGTCTAAGGCTCCATGCTTCGCTGGAAACGCAAGTTTTTGGCATCGAACGGAAAAAAATTCACCACAATTTCACAACACAAACACACACACACAATGGCTAAGGAAGCATTCAAACGCGAGAAACCACACGTCAACATCGGCACCATCGGGCACGTTGATCACGGCAAATCCACACTCACAGCGTGCATCGTCCACGTTCAATCGCTCAAGGGCCTCGCTACGCCCATCAGCTACGCAGACATCACCAAAGGCGGCACCGTTCGTGACGACACGAAGACCGTGACGATTGCCGTTTCGCACGTCGAATACAGCAGCGACAACCGCCACTACGCCCACGTGGACTGCCCCGGACACGCCGATTATGTCAAAAACATGATCACCGGTGCTGCGCAGATGGACGGAGCGATCCTCGTCGTCAGCGCCTCCGATGGCCCGATGCCACAGACCCGTGAGCACATCCTTCTCGCCCGCCAAGTCGGCGTGCCAGCACTCGTCGTCTTCCTGAACAAGGTGGACCTCGTGGACGATCCAGAGCTTCTGGAACTCGTCGAAATGGAAATCCGCGATCTTCTTAATAAATACGATTTCCCAGGCGACACGACCCCGATCGTGCGCGGCTCTGCCTCGAAAGCTCTCGCTGTTGGCGATGCAAGTCACGCCGACGCAGAGTGCATCGCAAACCTGCTCAAAGTAGTGGATGAATTCATCCCGCTCCCTGAGCGCGAAGTGGATAAGCCCTTCCTCATGCCCGTCGAAGACGTGTTCAACATCGAAGGTCGCGGCACAGTCGTCACCGGTCGTGTCGAACGCGGCATCCTCAAGAAGATGGAAGAAATCGAGATCATCGGCCTTCGCGACACCGTGAAGACGACCGTCACCGACATCGAAATGTTCCGCAAGCTCCTCGACGAGGCACGCGCTGGCGACAACGTCGGCGTCCTTCTCCGTGGTATCAAAAAAGCAGACGTCGAGCGCGGTCAAGTCTTGGCCAAGCCCGGCTCCGTAAAGCCCTACAAGAAATTCAAAGCCGAGATCTACGTCCTCTCGAAAGACGAGGGTGGCCGTCACACGCCTTTCTTCAATAACTACCGTCCTCAATTCTACTTCCGCACGACGGATGTGACCGGCTCGGTCACCCTGCCTGCTGGCGTAGAGATGGTCATGCCCGGCGACAACGTCTCGATCGAAGTCGAGCTGATGAGCGTCGTGGCGATGGAAAAAACGATGCGTTTCGCCGTCCGTGAAGGTGGCAAAACCGTTGGCGCAGGCCGCGTCACCGACATCATCGTTCCTTAATCCAGAAATCACTTGCCGAATCACGCGCGGGGTGGAGAGTCAAAAAACTCCGCCCCGCGCTTTCGGCTAAAAATTCCAACACGACAGTAGCTGAATTGGTAGAGCAGCGGTCTCCAAAACCGCTTGTTGGGGGTTCAAGTCCCTCCTGTCGTGCCATTTTTTAAACTCTCCCGAGAACGCCCAAGCAATGTTTGCAAAATCTGCCAAATTTTTCAGTGAGGTCAAAACTGAACTCCAGAAGGCCACGTGGCCCTGGGACCCGAAAGAGAAATCCTTCGGCGCGAAATACAAGGAACTGATTGATTCCACCGTCGTGGTCATCATCGCCATGATCCTTCTCGCCGCGTTTGTCTCCATGGCAGACTTCGCACTCATGGGCATGAGCAACCTCCTATTTTAAAAATCATGTCCACAATGACTGAAGAGCAAAAACGCAAGCAATGGTATGTGGTCCATGTCCTCTCGGGACAGGAACAGAAGGTATTTGCTAGCTTGAATCGCCGCACCAAAACCGAGGAGATGACGGAACTCGTCTTTGAGGTCATTCTGCCTACTGAGCTAGTCTCGGAAGTGAAGGCAGGGAAGAAAACTGTAACCTCCCGCAAATTTTACCCCGGCTACATCCTCGTTAATATGTGGCTGATTGATGAAAATAAGCAGCTCGTAGATAAGACTTGGTATTTCATCAAAGACACGCCAGGTGTGCTCGGCTTTGCAGGCACGAAGGACAAGCCGCTTCCGATGATGCCCAAGGAGGTCGAGGCGATGCTCTCGCAAGTCCGCGCGACCGAAGAAAAAGCACGGCCTAAAGTCGAATTCACCGTCGGCGAAATCGTCAAGGTGGCCGATGGCGCATTTCAAAATCAGACCGGCGTCGTCGAAGAGATTGACCCCGAGCGCGGCAAACTCCGCGTCAGCGTCAGCATCTTCGGACGCGAAGCGCCCGTGGATCTCGAATACTGGCAGGTCGAACGCAACGTCTAATTATTTTACGCACAAACAAACCAACTCGGGCGCTTGTCTCTAGCGCCCAACAAAACACACACTATTTATGGCAAAAGAAATCATAGGTCAGATCAAACTCCAAATCCCAGCAGGTGCCGCAAACCCTGCGCCACCCGTCGGCCCGGCTCTGGGTCAGCAAGGCGTGAACATCATGGCGTTCTGTAAGGAATTCAACGCCCGCACTGCCAAGCAGTCCGGCGACATCCTGCCTGTCGTCATCACCGTCTATAAAGACAAGAGCTTCACCTTCATCACCAAGCAGCCCCCATCCAGCTCGATGATCAAAAAGGCGCTCAAAATCGCCAGCGGATCGAAAGAGCCGAACAAAATCAAAGTCGGCAAGCTGACGAAAAAGCAGCTTCTCGAAATCGCCAGAGCCAAGATGCCCGATCTCAACGCCCGCGACGAAGCCGCCGCAATGAAGATCATCGCAGGCACCGCCCGCCAGATGGGTGTGGAAATCGAAGCATAATCTATCGTCACTTTTTCTAAGCGGGAGCAGACCTTTGGTCTGCTCCCGTTTTTTTGTCTTTTTAGCCATTGATAGACAGAGATGAAACACAGATATATGCCTGCCTTATCTGTGTCTATCAGTGGCTAAAAACAAGCTGTGCTCCTCGTTCTTATGAAAATCGCTTTCTTCCAACTTATAAAAAAAGCCGCATGGGCTCCGATTGCTGTGTTTATCTTACACGCGGGCGTTGCGCGGACTTCGCTGCGAGAGCCTCTGGATTTCACTATTCACTTTTTGGGTGGGGCGAGCATCGCCTATTTTCTGTTTCATGCGTTGTTTTGTTTTGAGGCGCTGTTGGGCAAGCCGTCTTGCTTTGGGCGCTATTTGTTCAGCTTTGCGCTGGCTTGCACGGTGGGTTTGTTTTGGGAGTTTTGGGAGCTATTTTCAGACACGTTTCTCCACACGCACATCCAGCGCACGATCCACGAGACGATGTTCGATTTGATCGCCGACGCGACAGGTGCGACGAGCGCGCTGCTGCTCGTTTTTTCGGCTAGGTGCTGTAAGCATTCTCGCTAGGGCTTTGTTTTTAGCCGTCCGACGAGGTTGATGCAGCGGGTGACTAGGGCTGTCCAGCCTGTCTGGTGGCTGGCTCCGAGGCCGCGTCCGGTGTCGCCGTCGAAGTATTCGTGGAACCATACGAGGTCGCGCCAGTGGGTGTGTTCGGCGAGCTTTCCAGAGAGGGCGTCGTCGCCGTGGCAGGGGCGGCGTCCGTCTTCATCGGGGAGGAAGAGGTCGCCGAGGCGGCGGGCGAGTTCGGTGGCGATTTGGGCGAGATTTAGCATATCGCCGGAGCCGGTGGGGAATTCGATTTGCACGCTGTCGCCGTAGAAGTGGTGGTATCGCTCTAGGGCTTCGATGAGGAGGTAGTTCAGTGGGAACCACACGGGGCCGCGCCAGTTGGAGTTGCCGCCCCACATTCCGTCGGTGCTTTCTCCGGGGGCGTATTGCACGCAGAAATTCGCGCCTTTATGCGCCCAGCAGAAGCTCTCTTCAAAATGAGCGCGGCTCATGGAACGGATGCCGTTCGGGGAGAGGAATTCTTTTTCATCGAGCATCCGGCGGAGCACGCGGAGGAGGCGTTCTTTGCTCGGGATGGCGAGGAGGCGCACTTCGCTGCCGCCTTTATTGGTGCGGCGCTCCATGAGGCTCACGTATTGGGCGAGTTCGGGGCGGTTATCGAGGAACCAGCGCATCCGTTTGCGGAAGCCGGGGAGGGCGACGATGACGTCTTGGTCGAGCACTTCTACGGCGAGGAGCGGGATGAGGCCGACCATGGAGCGGGCGCGTAGTGGGGTGGATTCGCCTTCGGCGGTGCGCATCCGGTCGTAGTAGAAGCCGTCGTTTTCATCCCAGAGGCCGCTGCCTCCGAGGGTGTTCATGGCGTCGGTGATGGCGATGAAGTGCTCGAAGAATTTGCTGGCGATGTCTTCATACGCGGGCCGAGTGCGTGCAAGCTCCAGAGCCATCGCGAGCATGGTGGCGCAGTAGAAGGCCATCCACGCGGTGCCGTCGGCTTGCTCTAGGGTGTTGCCATCCGGGAGTGGCTGGGAGCGGTCGAAGAGGCCGATATTATCCATGCCGAGGAAGCCGCCGCCGAAGAGGTGCTGGCCGCGCGCGTCTTTGCGATTCACCCACCAGGTGAAGTTGATGAGTAGCTTTTGGAAGCACCGCTCTAGGAAGAGTGTGTCGCGCTCGCCGCGTGTGGCCGTGATTTTATACACACGCCAGCAGGCCCATGCGTGGACGGGCGGGTTCACGTCGGAGAAGTTCCATTCGTAGGCGGGCAGTGCGCCGTCGGGCCGCATATACCATTCGCGGAGGAAGAGCATGAGCTGTTGCTTTGCAAAGGCGGGATCTATGCGCGCCATGGGGATCATGTGGAAGGCTAGATCCCACGCGGCATACCACGGGTATTCCCATTTATCGGGCATGGAGATCACGTCGCTATTAAAGAGATGCCCCCAATCTGCGTTGCGCGAGTGCGCGTGGCCGGGTGGCGGCGCGGGGTGCGCGGGGTCGCCTTTCATCCACGTCTTTATGTCGTAGAGGTAGAATTGCTTGGACCACAGCAGCCCGGCGTAGGCTTGCACGATCACGTTGCGCTGCTCGGCTGCGAGCCTCGGCGCACACTTCGTGGCGTAAAAGGCGTGGGCCTCGGCCTGGCATTGCTCGAAAGCGCGATCAAACCCCGCGAACGTGCCGCTGCTCATCTGCAACGTGTCGCCAAGCCGGAAACGCAGCACGACTTCGCCGCCCGCCGGGATCTCCAGCGTGTAATGCGCCGCGCACTTCGTCCCCGTCAGCGCGGGATTCACCGCCGCGTGGTCGCCACGGATCACGTAATCGTGAAAGGCGTCCTTCACATACGGTGTGGGATTCTGCGAGCCGTAGAGCTTCGCCACATTCGTCTCATTCTCGGTAAAAAGAAGCGGTGCCTCACGATCCAGCAGCCAGCGGTAGCTACCGAGCGAAGTCTGCGATGCCTCCACGCATTGCGCCCCGAGCGCGCGCACCTGCGGCTTTTCCTCGCCCGCCTTCCAGCTCCACGTATTGCGGAACCACAGCGTCGGCAGCACATGGATCGTCGCCGCTTGCGGCCCGCGATTGGCGATGGTGATGCGGATCAAAATATCCTCCGCCCCCTGCTTGCCATACTCCGCCGTGACATCGAAATACCGCTCCTCGTCAAACACGCCCGTATCCGCCAACTCATACTCGCGATCCGTCGCGCGGCGCTTCCCATTTTCCTCCCGCAACTGCGCGTAGGGGAACTCCGCCTGCGGATACTTGTAGAGCGCCCGCAAGTAGGACGAAGTCGGCGTCGCATCGAGATACCAATACGCCTCCTTCACATCCTCTCCATGCGGCCCCTCGCCATTTGCCAGGCCGAAGAGGCGCTCCTTTAGCAGCGGATCGCGCCCATTCCACAGCGCGATGGAAAAGCACAAGCGACACTGCCTGTCGCAAATCCCCATGAGCCCATCCTCGCCCCAGCGATACGCCCGCTTTGCCGCGTGATCGAACGGGAAATACCGCCACGCATCGCCACTCTCCGAATAGTCCTCACGCACCGTCCCCCACTGCCGCTCGCTGAGATACGGCCCCCATCGTTTCCAATTCCCCTCGCGATGCTCCTCTAGGAGGAGGCGCTTGTGTTCAGGAGTGAGTGCTGAGTGTGAGTCCTCGTCGTCGGTGAGCATGGCACCGCTTTTACAAAGTGAGAGGCCCCGATGGCGAGCGGCATCGCTGGAAATATGGAACCCACGCCACTCGCTAAAATAAAGCCGATGATAAAATCAGCGGCCCACTGATTATTTCCCGCCGCCGAGCTGGAGCAGCAGGGCGTATTCGGTGGGGGTGAGGGGGAGGACGGAGAGGCGGGATTGGCGGAGGAGGGCGATGTCTTTTAGCGCGGGGATAGTTTTGATTTGGGCGAGAGGCACTGCTTTTAAAAAAGGGCGGATGGGGGCGAGATTCACACAGTCCCAGCCAGGCTCGTCGGCGGTGGCGTCGGGGTAGGCGGTGCGCGTGACTTTGGCGATGCCGACGATTTCTTTGCCCGTCACCGAGTGGTAGAAAAGGACGAGGTCGCCCACTTTCATCGCGCGGAGATTATTGCGCGCTTGGAAATTGCGCACGCCCGTCCAAGCGGCGGTTTTGTCGCTGGTGAATTGCGCCCACGAGTAAGCGGCGGGTTCGGATTTGACCATCCAATGCTGTGCCATGGCGGAGACTGATATGGGCATTCCCGAAAACTCAAATCATGTTTTTCACCCTTGCCGCACTTTCTCCTTCTTCTTTTCCAGCTCCTCGTCCAGCCGACTCAGCTCGTGCTTGAGCTGGCGTTGGTGTTGCACGAGTGCCTCTACGTCGCCCTTCGCTTGGGCCTTGGCGATTTCACCGTTTAGGAAAAGTTCCTGCTCGGCTTTCTTCGCTTTGGTCAGCGATTCCAGCTCGCTGATTTGGGTCTTTTGCTTCTCGGTGAGTTTCGTCGTGGGGGCCTGCTTTTGCAGGCGTTCCATCGCCAGTTCGTATGCGCTTTTCATATAGGCGGGATGATTGCGCGTTGCTTTCGAGACGCAAGTTTCTATCGTCCGCCGCTTCATGATAAAGCTACTGAGCACGGATTTCGATGGCACGCTGGTGGACCACGATGCTTCGCCAAATGTGGACCCCGCCCTTTTTACCATGCTGCGGGAACTCCGCCAGCAGGGCGTGCTCTGGGCGGTGAACACGGGCCGGATGCTGTGGCATCTCGATGATGGGCTCGCGCAATACGGCTTCCCCTTTGCGCCTGACTTTGCGCTCGTAGAGGAGCGCGACGTGTATCATCGCGGCGCGAGCGGCGCGTGGGAGCCGCTCGGCGATTGGAACGCGCGCGGCGCGCGGGATCACGATGAACTCTTCGCCCTCGCGGGTGCGCTGCTTGCCGAGGTGCTCGCCTTTTTAGAACGCCTGCCGGGCAGCAGCCCCATCCACGATAAAGGCCGCTTCGTCGGCGCGATCACGGCGGACGAGGAGCAGATGGATCGGCTCTGCGCTTTCCTCACACGACTCAGCGCCGAGCTCCCGCTTTTCAGCTATCAGCGCAACACGATTTACGTGCGCTTTTGCCACCACGCCTACAGCAAAGGCACCGCGCTCGGCGAACTCGCCCGCGTGCTCGGCGTGCCACCCGAGCAAGTGTTCGCGGCGGGCGATCACCACAACGACCTCGCCATGCTCGATGGCCGCTTCGCGAAATACGTGACCTGCCCCGGCAACTCCTGCGCCGAGGCCAAGCTCACCGTGCGCACCGCCGGCGGCTACGTCGCCGAAAGCCACGCAAGCAGCGGCATCGTAGAGGCCATGCGGCACTTCGGGGTGTGGGGATAAAAAACCTGTGTCACCTTCTTCCCCATTGAAAACAGAACGGTGTTGAACTTCCGCCCGCGCTCATTCATCCAATCCATCATGCAACGCTCTGCTTTTCTCAAACACACCTTCGCCCTCCTCGCTCTCACAGCCTTTTCCAGCCTCGCGCAAGCGCAGGAGCAAATCGTAGTCGGAGAGTTCGCCTCGCTCACCGGCGGCAGCGCGAGCTTCGGGCAAAGTTCGCACAAGGGGACGCAGCTTGCTTTCGAGGAACTGAACGCAGCGGGCGGCGTGCTCGGCAAAAAGGTGAAGCTCATCACGGAGGACGATCAATCGCTCTCCGGCCAGCCTGCGACCATCGTCCGCAAGCTCATCACGCAGGATAAAGTGATCGCGGTGCTCGGCGAAGTGGCCTCCTCGAAGAGCCTGGAAGCCGCTCCGCTTTGCCAGCAAAACAAGGTGCCGATGATCTCGCCGGCCTCGACGAATCCGAAGGTGACGGAGGTGGGCGACTACGTTTTCCGCATCTGCTTTATTGATCCGTTTCAGGGCACGGTGATGTCGAAGTTCGCCCTCGGCAAAGGCTTCAAAAAAGTGGCCGTGCTCACGGATGTGAAACAGGACTACTCGGTGGGATTGGCGGAGTTCTTTGTGAAGCACTTCACGGCGAATGGCGGCGAGGTGGTAAAGGACCAAAAATACTCGACGGGCGACAAGGATTTCAAAGCGCAGCTCACGAGCATCAAGGCCGCAAAGCCTGACGCTATCTTTGTTCCCGGCTACTACGGCGAGGTGGCGCTCATCGCGCGGCAAGCGAAGCAACTCGGCATCAAAGTGCCGCTGCTCGGTGGCGATGGATGGGTCGGGGATTCGCTGCTGAAGGTCGCTGGCACGGCGCTGGATGGCTCGTTTTTCTCCTCGCACTTTTCAGCGGAGGACAAGGCTCCGGCGACGCAGGATTTCGTGAAGAAGTATCAGGCCAAATTCGGCGCGGTGCCGGATGACATGGCGGCGCTCGGCTACGATAGCGCGATGATTTTGGCCGACGCGATCAAGCGCGCTGGCAGCACGGATGGCGCGAAGTTGCGGGATGCGATTGCGGCGACGAAGGACTTCAAGGCGATCACGGGGAGCATCACGATTGATGCGGCGCGCAATGCGTCGAAGTCGGCGGTGATTATGGGGATCGGCAGCGGTGCGTTTCAATTCGTGCAGAGCGTCGCTCCGTAACGCGGCGCATGGACGATAAAGTCATCGAATTCATCCAGCAGCTCATCAATGGGCTGTCGCTCGGCGCGATCTACGCGCTGATTGCGCTGGGCTACACGATGGTTTTCGGCGTGCTGCGGTTCATCAATTTCGCCCACGGCGATCTGTATATGCTCGGCGGGTTTGCAGGCTGGCTACTCTTCGCGGAGCCCGGCGTGGGGCCGGGTGGGCAGCCAAAGACGGGCGTCATCGCCTCGCTCACGCGCTCGCTTGCAGCGATGCCGCCGGGCGTGGGGAAAGTGCTGCTCGTGCTGATGATCGCGATGGTGCTGTGCGCCACGCTCGGCATCATCATCGAGAAGCTCTGCTACAAGCCGCTGCGCGAACGGCCCAAGATCACGGTGCTCATCACCGCCATCGGCGTGTCGCTGTTTTTGGAGAGCTTCGGGCAGTATCTTTTCGGCGCTGCGCCGCGCGCGTTTCCCACGCTCATCGAGGACAACGCTATCGAGCTGCCAGCCTCGTGGGGCAATCTCGCCACGCTCACGATCACCACGGGGCAGGTGCTCGTCTTTGTGACGACTGCGGTGCTGCTGAGTGCGCTCACTTTCATCGTGCTAAAAACGAAGCTCGGTATGGCGATGCGGGCGCTGGCATTTAACCAAACGGCTTGCTCGTTGATGGGCGTGAATACGAATTTCATCATCTCATTTACCTTTGGCCTCGGCTCGGCGCTGGCGGGCGCGGCGGGGATTCTCACGAGCATCCAGCAGCCGAGTATTGATCCGCTCATGGGCGTGCTGCCGGGGCTGAAAGCCTTTGTGGCAGCGGTGCTGGGCGGCATCGGGAATCTCGGCGGCGCGGTGCTCGGCGGCTTACTGCTGGGCGTAGTCGAGACGCTGGTGGTGGGATATTTTTCGCCGACGTATCGCGATGCCGTGGCGTTTGGCGTGCTCATTTTCATCCTCCTGCTGCGGCCCGCCGGGCTGCTCGGCAAAAACGTGCGAGAGAAAGTCTAGGCCATGTTTGAGCGCACGAAATTCATCCTGCTCGCGTGTGTGCTCGCCTTCGCTGCGGCGACGACGGCGGTCGGCGGGATGAACCCCTACTACTACGACATCCTCATCGGCGTAGGCATCAGCATCATCCTCGCCGTGGGGCTGAATCTCGTGAACGGGCACACCGGGCAATTCTCGCTCGGCCACGCGGGCTTCATGGCCGTGGGCGCGTATCTCGGCAGTGCGCTGAGTCTCGGCCTGAAATTCCCGCTGCTCGATTGGCCCGTGTGGGAGGGCGCGGCATGGGTGTTCATTTTCAAGGCGCTCTACCTCATCTTCGCCCTCGTGGTGAACGCGCTGCTCGGGCTGCATAATCTGCTCGTCCCCGCCGCCGCCGCACTGCCCGGCTGGGCCGCGTTTCTTTGCGCCCTGCTCTACGGCGGCGCAGTCGCCGCGCTGGCCGGGCTGCTCGTGGGCGTGCCTTCGCTGCGCTTAAAGGGCGACTACCTCGCCATCGTCACGCTCGGCTTTAATGAGATCATCAAAGTCGTCATCCAAAACGCTGAGCCGCTCGGCGCGCAACGCGGGCTGGGCGGCATGGCGCTGCACACGAATTTCTTTTGGACGTTCAGCTTCGCCGCGCTGGCCATCTACGTCGTGGGGAACCTCGTGAACTCGACCTACGGGCGCGGCTTCCTCGCCGTGCGCGACGACGAAATCGCCGCCGAGGCGATGGGCATCAACACGACGAAATACAAAGTGCTGGCGTTCGTCATCGCCGCGTTTTTTGCAGGCATCGCGGGCGCGCTCTACGCGCACTTCAAGCAATTCATCCACCCCGAGGGCTTCAACTTTATGAAGAGCGTGGATGTCGTGGTGATGGTCATTCTCGGCGGAATGGGCAGCACCGTCGGCGTGTGCATCGCAGCAGTGTTGCTCACGATTTTGCCGGAAGTGCTGCGCCACGTCTCACACATCGAATCACTCCCGCTCTGGCTCCGCGAGATCGCCGAGAATCGCATGATCCTCTACTCCCTGCTGCTCATCACGCTCATGCTCGCGCGCCCGCAGGGGCTCTTCGCCGGGTGGGTGAAAAAGAAAGTCCCAGCGCGATGAACCCACTTCTCGAACTCCACGAAGTCACCGTGCAATTCGGCGGACTCAGAGCTGTGAGCGATGTGTCCTTCACCATCGGCGAACGCGAACTCGTCGGCCTCATCGGACCGAATGGCGCAGGCAAAACAACCGTGTTCAACCTCATTACTGGCGTCTATCGCCCCACCGCTGGACGCATCACCTTTGCAGGCCGCGCCGTGGCTGGGCAGCGCCCGTATCGCATCACCGCCCGCGGCATCGCGCGCACCTTTCAAAACATCCGCCTTTTCCCCTCGATGAGCGTTTTCGACAACGTGCGTTGCGCCTGCAATATGCACCTCCGCCACGGCATCTCGCACGCCCTGTGGCGTGGCTCTAAGGTCGCCGCCGAAGAACAGCGCATCGAGGGCGAAGTGCTGGAGTTGCTGGAAATCTTCGGCCTCACCGCCGAGCGCGACCTGCCCTGCAAAAGCCTCCCCTACGGCGACCAACGGCGGCTCGAAATTGTCCGCGCCCTCGCCACGAAACCCAAGCTGCTGCTGCTCGACGAACCCGCCGCTGGCATGAACCCCACGGAGAAAGTCGAGCTGATGAAACTCATCCGTTTCGTGCAGGAAAAATTCGGCCTCGCCGTGCTGCTGGTGGAGCACGACATGAAGGTCGTCATGGGCATCTGCGAGCGCATCGCGGTGCTCGATTACGGACAGAAGATCGGCGAGGGC
>JAYVQK010000244.1:0-4769 GCA_043757005.1 Verrucomicrobiaceae bacterium | reverse complement strand
CGGACGGGGCGTCCGCGCTACGAGGGAGCGACGAGGCGTCACTTCTACGGCTCGTTCACCGCGTCTAGCACCAGCCGCAGGCGGCCAAAGTTTCGCTTGCGAGATTGGAAGACGAGACGCGGGAGGTGTGCGATCTCGGGCTCATTATTTTCCCCCGGCAGCGCGGCGCATTGATCGAAGGTGCCGCTCACCAGCATATCGCCAAACTCGGCGTGCATCCGCGCAATTTTATCCGCCGAGAGCACGTGCTGGAGCCGCACGATGAGGCTCGGGCCAAACCAACGGTAGCTGTGGAAATTTGAGTAAAAGTGCGTGATGTGCTCCACGGCGCACTCCACGGATTCGCACGAATGGATGAGATTGAAATCATCCGGCGAGATAAGCCCGAGGCGCAGCAAGTGATTGTGCAGGAAATCCAACCACGTCTTCCAATACTGCCCGCCCGGCTTGTCCACGAGCACCACGGGGAAGATGCGCGCCTTGCCCGTCTGCATGAGCGTGAGCGCCTCAAAGCCTTCATCCATCGTGCCAAAGCCGCCGGGGAAGAGCGCAATGGCGTGGCTCTCCTTCACGAAGTTCAGCTTCCGCGTGAAGAAATAATTGAAGTTCATCAGCTTCGCATCGTGGCGGATCGTCTCGTTCGCGCCTTGCTCAAAAGGCAGACGGATATTGAGCCCAAAGCTATTCTCCCGCCCCGCGCCTCGCTGCGCTGCGCCCATGATGCCGTCGCCGCCGCCGGTGATCGTCATGTAGCCGTGCCCGGCCATCTGCCGGGAAAACTCCTCCGCCGCTTTATACTCTCCCTCCTCCGGCGCAGTGCGCGCGCTGCCAAAGACGGCGACCTTCCGATGCTGGCGATACGGCGCGAAGACTCGCGAAGCAAAACGCAGCTCTTTCAGCGCGCGATTGAGCATTTTCAAATCCGCCACGGTCGTCTGATCCTTCGCCATCTTCAGCGCCGTCATCACCATCTCCGCCACGATCTCGTGCGGCTTCTCGCCACCGTAATCCTCAACGAGTTGGCGGATGCGCGCATCCATCTCAGCATCGCCCGTGGTGACTGGTTTCTTTTGGCGCGGCGTGGAGTCGGCAGTGATGGTTCTCATGGATTTTGATTGGGTGATTTTGAAAAATGATCAGACCGCAGCGCGAAATGCTTGGGTCTTAGCGTCCATTGTTTGGGCCTTAGCCGCCATTGTTTGGGTCTTAGCGTTCATTGTTTGGGTCTTAGCCACCATTGTTTGGCCTTTAGCGGGCGCTGATTGCCTCTGAACATGCTTCGATTTACTCAAAGAGAGCTTCGATCCCCTCTGAGCGCGCTTTGATTGATCTAAAGAATACTTCGATTCCACATGATCGAGCTTCGATTTACCCACAGCGTGCTTCGATTGAGTCTCGGAGCCTCGTTTGGCGTTCACGGCAGTCATTTGATTTATCCTATCTTTCAAAATTGCGAGGACACCACGCAACCGAGCGGCTGGTGTGGACGGAGAGCGCGCGTCCCGCGTGCAGCGGCGGGCATCCTGCCCGGCGCAGTGCGGCGCGGTAGTAGTAGAGATACGCCCAATTAAGTGGCTCGTCTCCCGCGCGCTGGGCAGGATGCCCAACGCAGCACGCGGGACGCGCGCGCTCCGGCCATACAACTCTCTTTTCCTTCGTAGAGTTTTCTTCATTTTGGCATTGCAGGCAATTTTAGAAACTCACTCGCACCCGTGAGCAGCGCTTCGTTACCAGAATCGCACTTCGAGTTTCCGAGAGTCCCCATATTTTCAAAAGCAGCGTCGTTTTACGAAACAACCTCCGCGCAGCGGTCGCACAGGTCGGGCTTTGCGGCGATGGCTCCCACGCTCGGCACGAAGCGCCAGCAGCGTGCGCAGCCTTGGTGCGCGCTGCGCGCTACGGTCGCACGCGGCTCGGGGCCGGTGACGAGGGTGAGGTCGCTGATGATGAAAAACTCCTCCAACTCCGCGCGCTTCGCCACCAGCGCAGCGCGGGCGGCATCGGCGACTTCGAGGGTCACGCTGCCTTCGAGCGATTTCGCGATGGTCTTGGCTTGGCGGGCGGGCTCAATGGCTTGCTGCATCACGGCAGCGCGGAGTTTCAGCCACTCTTCCACTTCCGTTTCGAGCGCCTCGTCGCGCAACGCGGGATCGGCCTCGGGGAATCGCTCGATGTGGATGCTCGTGGTGTGGCCGATAAATTCCCACGCCTCGTCGGCGGTGTAGGCGAGGATCGGCGCGAGCATTTTGGCCACGGCCTCGAAGCAAGCGTGCATCACCGTCTGCGTCGCGCGGCGACGCGGGCTGTTGGCGGCGTCGCAATACATCCGGTCTTTGGTGATGTCCACGTAGAGCGAGCTGAGATCCACCGTGCAGAATTGATTTACCACCTCGAAGACGCGGCGGAAGTCATACGCCTCATACGCCGTGCGCGCCGTAGCGATCACGCCTTGGAGCTTCGAGAGCACCCAGCGATCTACCGTCGTCGCGCCTGCGAGGCTCGCTTGCTCGGGGGTGAAGCCGCTGAGATTTGCCAACAGGATGCGGAAGATATTGCGGAAGCTGCGATACGCTTCGCTCGTGCGAGTAAAGCCGTCCTCGCTGAATGGCACATCGTTGGTGAACTCCACGCTCGCGGCCCACAGACGCACGATGTCTGCGCCGTATTTGCCTACGAAATAATCCGCCTCCATCGGCTTTTTGTAGCCCGCCGTGCCTTGGTCGGACTTGCTCACTTTCTTCTTCGTATCCTTATCCACCACGAAGCCGTGGGTGATGACGGTCTTATACGGCGCATGGCCCGTGAGCGCCACGCTCGTCATCAGCGAAGACTGGAACCAACCGCGATGCTGATCGGTCGCTTCGATATAAACATCCGCCACGCCGCCGCACGCCTTCAGCTCCGGGTGGCGCTTCGTCACGGCTTGATGCGAGACGCCGGAATCAATCCACACATCCAGCGTATCATTGCGGCGCGAGGTGCCCGCAGGCAGGCCGAGTTGCGCGGCCCACCATGCGTCGTCCTTTTCAAACCAAAGATTCGTCCCGCCGCTCTCCACGAGATCGGCGACTTTGCGGGCGATGTCGGCATCCACGATCGGCGTCCCCTTTTCATCGTAGAAAATAGGCAGCGGCACGCCCCAAGTCCGCTGCCGCGAGATGCACCAATCAGGCCGCGACTCCACGGTGCCGTAGATGCGATTGCGCCCCCAATGCGGCAGCCAAGTCGTCTCATCAATCGCCGCCAGCGCGCCTTTGCGGATAGCGTCCACATCAATAAAGAACTGCTCCACCGCGCGGAAAACAATCGGCGTCTTCGAGCGCCAGCAGTGCGGGTAGTCGTGCGCCGTCCACTCGATTGCCAGTAAGGCTCCACGTTTTTCCAACTCCTCAATCACCGCAGCATTTGCGGAATCGGGTGCCTTGGGATTCATCGGAGCGACTTCTTTGCCAAGCCACGCCTCGGGCAGTTGGCCGTGCTCAGGATCGAGCTGAACGAAGCGGCCAAAATCATCCACTGGCGAAATGACAGGCAGGCCATTTGCCTGTCCGGCGATATAATCATCCTTGCCGTGTCCGGGGGCGATGTGGACTTGGCCGGTGCCCGTCTCCATCGTCACGAAGTCAGCCGCGATGACCCGCGATGTGCGCTCAAGAAACGGATGGCGTGCCACTACGCCAACGATTGCCGCGCCGGGTAGGGTAGGCGTCCCGCCTGCCGTGCCGCGCGTCTCGCGCGGCACATCTGAACTACTGGAAGCGTCTTTTCCAAAGGAGCCGTCGTCGCTGTGCGATGATTCCGGCGGCACATTGCTCTCAAATCCGGTCGCGGCCATGAAGGCTTCGACCAGTAATTCAGCGATGATCAGTCGTTCACATTGTTCGCCACGTCTGAACTCCTGGACGACATAGTTTTGATCTGGATGCACCGCAATGGCCAGGTTTGCAGGGAGCGTCCAAGGCGTCGTCGTCCAGATGACGAACGAAGCACCCGCCAGCGCGCCTTTTCCATCCGTGACGGCAAACTTCACATACACCGCCGGGTCCGTCCGCTGCGCATACTCCACCTCCGCCTCAGCCAGTGCCGTCTGCGCGCCGGTGCTCCAATAGACGGGCTTTTTGGATTGATACACTAGCCCCTTCTCCACGAAGCCCGCGAAGGCGCGCAGGATGTCCCCTTCGTAGCTCGGCTCGAGGGTGAGGTAAGGGTCTTCCCACGAGCCAAAGACGCCGAGGCGCTTGAATTGGCTGCGCTGAATATCAATGTATTTGCGCGCAAACGCCTCCGCGCGGCGGCGGATTTCTGCGGGCTCCAAGCCGCGCTGCTCCTTCACCACTTTGAACTCAATCGGCAACCCGTGGCAGTCCCACCCCGGCACGAACGGTGCGCGAAAGCCGAGCATCGTGCGCGACTTCACGATGAGGTCTTTCAGGATCTTATTCAGCGCTGTGCCCATGTGGACGTCGCCATTCGCAAACGGCGGCCCATCGTGCAGCACAAAGAGCGGCGCGCCGATGCGGGCATCGAGGATTTGCTGATAAAGCCCCGCCGCCTCCCACCGCGCCAGCCGCTCCGGCTCCCGCTTCACGAGGTCAGCCTTCATGGGGAAATCCGTCTTGGGGAGAAGCAGTGTGTCTTTGTAGTTCGCGCTCATGGTGTAAAAAGGAGGCGGAAGCTAGAGAGCCACGGCGCGAGGGTCAATGGGGGCGTGCAGAGTTAAAAATTAAGAGTTCGGAGTTCAGAGTTAAGAGTTCAGCCCGCCGCAGGCG
>JAYVQK010000243.1:0-4804 GCA_043757005.1 Verrucomicrobiaceae bacterium | reverse complement strand
TGTCGAGGCTCTTCGATAGTGTGAACACGCCCTAGGACACTGTTTTGGCCTCAGACATTGCTGGCAACTCAATGCAGATTCGAGCTTAGGAAAAATAGCTGATCAAGAATCAAAACGGCTGATGGGCTATGCTGGCGGCGAGCTACTGAGAAGCGGAGAGATTATCAAAGTGAATAAGTGGAATTCTGGAATATACGATCCATTAACAGGAGTAAAACAACCATGAAGTTATGCAGCCTTATCATCATCATTTGCTCTTTTACATTCCAAGCCCATTCCCAAAACGGGCCAGCCCAATCATCACAGTTGATTGAGGCGGCTTGGTCCAAAGAAAAGGTAAAGGCCATCCTTGCAAAGACGAAAACAGACACTAATGCTCTGTGGGAGCTAAAAGAAGCTCCAATAGAGCTTATTTATGGAGATTTAAGTGATTTATGGTTTAGTGGGATACATTTTGGCAGAGACTTTGAAAATGAACGTAGCAAGGGCAGGGAAGCAGAATGGCGGGAAATGCAAAAAATTTCTCATACTGATGTAGATTACTTTTTTCGTATGCTTCCTGTCGTAAGGGATTTCACATTAAGCAATCCGAATGTGGAGGAGTTTTTATCTCTTCGCTTGAAGCACTACAAAGATGTCCTGACTGAGAAATCCAACTACACGGATGCACAACGTAAAGAGTATTATGCAGTGTCTGATGTCTATTCAGGGGAACTCGGTTTCGCCAGTCTTCTGCCTACAGATGTGGCGCTCCGTCTCATCGGGCCATTTCTTTTCACTGTCTATTACCCTGATGCAGATTTGGGAGACTATACGGTATCTTCCCCCGCAACCGTGGCGCGCAGCGCGCTAGCCAAAGTAGCAAAGAAGGGGCTGCACGAAGAAATCCCCGAAGACATCGAAGAAGCACGCAAGTGGTGGAAAGACAACGAGCATCGCTTTGCCGCGAAACCACCTGCTGCGCCCGCGCCCACAGAGATCCCAACACCACCGGCCCCCACGCCTTCCGCCGATTCCAAGAAAACATCCGCTACAATTAGCCCGCTACCAGTAGAGAGCAAGGGAAGCGCTGCATCAGCCTCAAAGGAATTTTGGCTACCCATTACAGCCTTGGCGGTGGCTTTCATCAGCCTTCTCTGCTTGCAGCGCAGGAAGAGACTTTGAATGGAGAAGGTGTCCTACTTTGTCCCCTGCTCGGTGAAGGCGGTGAGGTCGCCTTTTACTCCGGCTTGTTTGAGCGCGTCGAGCACGGCGATGACGGTGCCGAAGGGGGCTTTTTTATCCGTGGCCAGCGCGAGCTTGGGGGGGTGGGGGAGTTTTTGCAGTTTCTCTAATTCTTCGCGTAGCTCGGAAAGGGTGACTTTTTTTGCGCCGAGGAAGATCTCTTCTTTGTCGGAAATCGAGAGCCGCAGCGCCTCCTCGCCTTTCTCGGCGGCTACGGCGGTCTTGCTCTCGGGGAGTTTGATCGTGACGGCGGGTAGCTCGCTTTTGAAGGTCGTGGTGACGATGACGAAGATCAGCAGAATAGCAAAAATATCTATCAGCGAAACGATGATGACCTCTGGCCTCTTCCGCCGTCGGGGGTAGAAATTCACGCGCGTTCCTCCGCTGTGTAGGTGCTGTGCGGGGCGCGCTGCTTTTGGTTATAGCACTTCGTGAGCAGGCCGGAGAGCAGCAGTTCCATATCGGCGGCCATGTGCTCCACGCGCTTGATGAGTAGGCCGTGCGCGATGAGCACGGGGATGGCCACGGCCATGCCGACGACGGTGGTGCTGAGTGCCTCCGAGATGCCATTGGCGATGAGGTGCGGGTCGCTCTGGCTGGCGTTCGCGCCGAATGCGCCGAAGACTTGCACGAGCCCGCTCACTGCGCCGAGCAGCCCGAGCAGTGGCGCGATGCCGATGATGATTTCTAAAATATGCAGCCCATTTTCCAATCGCGTGACTTCGTGCCGCGCGACGGTCTGCACGGCGTTGAGGTTTTCGTCCTTTGGCTGGTGCAAGTTCGCGAGGCCGACCTGGGCGATGCGCGCGAGCACGGAGCCGTCGTTGCGCGTGAGCCGCGAGAGGCGCACCACGGCGTCCGGCGTGTCATTGGGCGCAAGCCGCTCGATCTCTTTTTGCAGCTCCTCGGGCACTACGAGGTGCCGCCGCAGTGCGAGCCCGCGCAGGATGATGACGGCGACGGCGATGACCGAGCACGCCAGCAGTGGGATCATAAAGATGCCGCCCTTTACGAAGAAGTGAGTGACGTCTTGCAGCGATGCGGCGAGGAGCGGTGTGGCGGGCATGGGCTAGTAAATGGCGAAGGTAAATGGAATCTCGACCTGCCCCTCGGTGAGCAGTCTTGCGGGCGGTTTCTCGAACTCGGTTTCGCGAACGAATTGCTCGCAGAACTTGGCGAAGGCTTCGTTCGAGGTGTTCTCGCCAGCGGCAAAAGCGGCGACTTTCCCCTCGGCATCGAGCTTGAAGGTGACGTGGCAATTCCCAGGGCTGAAGTCGCTCAGTGCCGGGGTGACAGCGGCTGCCCAGCGTTTCGCAAAAGCTGCTTTCACTTTCACCACGTAGGCCACGAGCCGCTCATTGCGCGGCTCCGGCTTCGGCGCGGGAGTCGGCACGGGTGCAGGCGCGGCGGGTGCGGCGGCAGTGGCAGTATCCACAGGCGCGACCACTGCGTGCGGCTTGGCTCGGCGCTTCGGCGCGGGCGTCGGCGTGGCTTCGGGGGCGGGTGTTGGCGTAGCGACGACACGCGGTTTCGGCGGGCCGAAAAGCGCACGGATGCCGTTTTGGGCAAAGGCGGGAGTGGTGATGAGACAGGCGAGCAGAAGGATGCGGGCGAGCATGGTGTTTTTAGTAGAGAGTGAAGGTGAGGTTATCCTCAAAGATTCCGTTTTTCAGAAGCTCTTTCGGCGGTGGAATGAGATCGGTCTGCGCTTCGCGGATGGAGCGTTCGCAGAGCGTGGCGTAGGCAGAGTTGGAGGTGTTATCGGTCACTTGCATCCGCACAATTTTCCCGTGCTCATTCAGCACAAAATGGATGGTGACGGAGCCGGTGGAGATGAGGCTGCCCTGTGTCGTATCGTGGACGTAGTGCGTCCAGCGCGAGCCTACGATTTGGTTCACACTCTTGATGTAGCCGCCGCGCACCGAGGCGGCGGCATCCACCCCACTGTCGCCGAGGGTGGCGCTGCTGCCCTCGATTTTGCGCTGCTCCAGATGCGGCGAGTAACCGGGATTTTGCACGGGCTTCGGGCGAGGAAGCTGAGTGGCGATGACGGACTCTATCTTCTTTGCCTCCGGCTGCGCGGTAGGTAGCGGCGAGGCCGTGGGACGCTGCACGGGCGTGGGCTGGATGGTCGGCGCGGGCGGCGGCGGGGTGGTGGCGGGGGGCGCGGCGGGCTGGCGGATGAAGAGCGGGATCTCATCCGCGCGCGCCTCAGCGACGGATTTCAGATTCGGTGGTGGCGAAGCTTTTGCCACGAGCACCGGCGCGGGAGTCGGTGTGGACGTGGGCTGTTTTGTGGGCGCGGCTTCGGCGACGCGCGGGAGTTTTTGCTGGGCGGTATCGAGTTCGGGCTTGGTGATCGGCTGGGGTTTGAAAATGGGGGCTGTGTCTTTGACGTCGCCTGTTTTTGCCTGTTGGTTTTTGAAATTCGTGAAGGTCAAATCCTCACGCCCATCCTGACTCGGTGCGTCGTCTTTGCCCTGTTTGCGTGTGCCCGCCACGCTGTCTTGCCAGCTCTCCAAGAGCGCACGCTTGCTCATGTTTTTCTTCGCGGCGAGGCCGTCCACATCTACGTAATCACGCCGTTCTTCTGGCGGGAGTTTGGTGAATTTTTCCTCCAGTGCTTTCTCTTCCTGTGCCGTGAGCTGCGGCTCTGGTGCAGGCGCGGGCGTGGAGAGGATGATTTGGAGTTGCTGCTTGGGCGTGGCTTGCGCGGTGGCGTTGCTTTTCGGCACCGCCGGGATGAGCACGCTCGCGAGCACGATGAGCGCGTGGACAAGCAGCGCGAGCACGATGGCGAGCGGCAGGCGGATGCGGTCGGGCAGGGCGACGAACGCATCGAGCTGCCTCCGCAAGGCGGTTGGCTCGGCTGGGCTGGTTGGCTGGAAATTCAAAGCGGACGGATGACGCCGCCACTCATCGCACCGACTGCGTAGAAACGCGAGCGTTCCGCGCACCACGCGATTTGCTCGCCCCAGCCACGGGCGGAAAGGGCGAGGCCATTACGCGCGGCGAGTAGCCCGGCGAGTGGCGTGGCAAAGGAGCGCGCGGTGGCGATGGCGGAGCGCGTGGCGTCGGTGAGTCCGGCATTCGGGAAAAGTGCAGCCAGCTCGCCGGCAGCGATGGCATCCTCCAGCGCGAAGGTCTCGTATGTCCCCGCGCAAACGAGCAGCACGCGTGCAGGCGCAGTGCGGATCAGCTCCGCGCGGAGGGCGTCGAGATTGAGCAGCGCGCCGACGAGCACGCGCGCGGCGTGTTCGCAGGCACGGAGGGCGAGGGTGCCGTTGGTGGTGGTGGTGATGATGCGGCGACCGGCGAGCGCGGTGAATTCCAGCGGGTTATTGCCGAGGTCGAAGCCCTCAATCCGGTCGCCCTGCCGCTCGCCCGCGAGCACGGCATCGGGCATCTGCACGCGGAGCGCGCGGGCTTCTTCGATGGTCTTCACCGGCCAGATTTCCGCGACGCCGTGGGCGAGTGCCGTGACCATCGTGGAGGTCGCCCGCAGGATGTCGAAGACGACGCAAGTGGTGTCGGCAAGATCGCGCGCCGGGAGCAGAGCGATTTCAGCGGGATTGAGAGC
>JAYVQK010000242.1:0-4805 GCA_043757005.1 Verrucomicrobiaceae bacterium | reverse complement strand
GGCGCACCACCATGATCATCGGCATCCTCGGCCACGGAGCGCGCTTCGCCGTTTATGCGTTCTGCCCGCAGTCCGTCGGCACCATCGTCGCCGTGCAACTCCTCCACGGCATCTGCTACGCCTTCTTCTTCGCCACCGTCTATATTTTCGTAGATGCCTACTTCCCGAAAGACGCCCGAGCCAGCGCACAGGGACTCTTTAATGTGATGATCCTCGGCGTGGGCGCACTCGTGGCGAATTCCATCTGCCCCCGCCTCATCCAAGAAACCTTCAAACACGGCGACCTCGTAGATTTTCGGGGCCTCTTCCTAGTCCCCTGCTACGCCGCCATCGCCGCCGCCTTCGCGCTCCTGCTCTTCTTCAAGCCACCTGCCACGCCCACCGAAGGCGCCAGCCTCGGCAGCGCACCGCATTAGATCAGCGAGTGGAAAACCTGCGGCTCGTGAGGAATGATACCCTCCCCTGCGAATAAACAGACAGGGAAGCGATGTGTTATTGTCCCTCCGGGATAAAAAGCACCACCTCCTGTCTATTTATCACCCCGAAATGGTCTCATACAAAGACACGAAGCCACAAAGAGTTCCGCTAAAACGCTCTCTTACCCTTTGTGGGGGATGGGACATTCCTCCTATGTGTCCTACCCCGCCAAGAGGCCGCCACTTTTGTCGGGACGCCGAGGGCGACGCGCGACATCTCGATCAAAAGCCGCAATTTGCTTGTGAATCCCCGTGCGCCCTTGTTTCAACATGGGGCGTATCTTTTTCTACACCATGCTCGGCTCTCTTGATTCTCACATTCCGTCCGGCCCGCTCGATCAGAAGTGGGAGAAGCACAAATTTGAGTCCCCGCTCATCAACCCCGCGAACAAGCGCAAGTATAGCGTGATCGTGGTGGGCAGCGGCCTGGCGGGGGCGAGCTCGGCGGCTTCGCTGGCGGAGCTGGGGTATGCGGTGAAGTGCTTTTGTTATCAGGTTTCGCCGCGTCGCGCGCACAGCATCGCGGCGCAGGGGGGGATCAATGCGGCGAAGAATTACCAGGGCGATGGCGACTCGGTGCATCGGCTCTTTTACGATACGGTGAAAGGCGGCGACTTCCGGGCTCGCGAGGCAAATGTGCATCGGCTCGCGGAGGTGTCGGTGAACATCATAGATCAATGCGTGGCGCTGGGCGTGCCTTTCGCCCGCGAATACGGCGGGCTGCTCGCGAACCGCAGCTTTGGCGGCGCGCAGGTGTCGCGGACTTTTTACGCGCGCGGGCAGACGGGGCAGCAGCTCTTGCTGGGCGCGTATTCTTCGCTGAGTCGCGTGATCGGCGCAGGGCAGGTGCAGATGTTCCCGCGCACGGAGATGCTGGAGCTGGTGATCGTGGAGGGCCACGCCAAGGGCATCGTGGTGCGCGATATGGTGACGGGCGCGATCTCCTCGCACAGCGCCGACGCCGTGATCCTGGCGACGGGTGGCTACGGCAATGTGTTCTATCTTTCCACCAACGCGAAGGGCTGCAACGTGACTGCGGCGTGGCGCGCTTACAAAAAGGGCGCGCTGTTTGCGAACCCGTGCTTCACGCAGATCCACCCGACGTGCATCCCCGTGAGCGGCTCTTATCAAAGCAAGCTCACGCTCATGTCCGAGAGCCTGCGCAACGACGGACGCTGCTGGGTGCCGTCGAAAAAGGGCGACACGCGCCCGCCGCACGAGATCCCCGACGCCGAGCGCGACTACTACCTTGAGCGGATGTATCCCGCCTTTGGCAACCTCGCCCCGCGCGACATCGCCTCGCGTGCCGCGAAGGTCGTGTGCGACGAGGGGCGCGGCGTGGGCCCAGGGGGATTCGGCGTTTATCTGGATTTCAAAAACGCGATCATGCGCTATGGCCGCGCGACTACGGGCGGCACGGAAGTCTCCGAGCAAGAGGCGCACAAACGCGGCGCGGAAAAGGTGCAGGCGCTCTACGGCAATCTCTTCGACATGTATCACCAGATCACGTCCGAGAGCGGCTACGATGCGCCGATGCGCGTGTATCCCGCCGTGCACTACACGATGGGTGGACTGTGGGTGGACTACAATTTGATGAGCAACGTCCCCGGCCTCTTCGTGCTGGGCGAGGCCAATTTCAGCGACCACGGCGCAAACCGACTCGGAGCCAGCGCGCTCATGCAGGGCTTGGCGGATGGCTACTTCATCCTCCCCAGCACCATCGGGAACTACCTCTCGAAAGTCGCGCCCGACAAACGCCCGAAGACCGATCACCCGGAATTCCGCGCCGCCGAAGAAGCCACGCTCGCCCGCACGCAGCGTCTCCTTTCCATAAAGGGCAAGAAGACCGTGGATGAGTTCCACCGCGAGCTCGGCCTCATCATGTGGGACCTCTGCGGCATGGCGCGCACCGAGCGTTCGCTCACCCGCGCCCTCTCGCGCATCCCGACTTTGCGCGAGGAGTTTTGGCAAAATGTGAACGTCCCCGGCAGCGGCGAGTCGCTGAATATCTCGCTGGAGAAAGCAGGCCGCGTCGCCGACTTCCTCGAATACGGCGAGCTGATGTGCCTCGACGCGCTGGAGCGCCGCGAGAGCTGCGGCGGCCATTTCCGCGAGGAATTCCAATACACCGAAAAAGACGCCGAAGTGCAGAGCGGCAAAGTCTGTGCAGGCGATGTAAAGCGCGACGACGAAAACTTCCTGCACGTCGCCGCATGGGAATTCACCGGCGAAACCACCAAGCCCATCCGCCACAAAGAACCGCTCGAATACGAAGTCTGCCACCCCGCCGTCCGCAGCTACCGCTAGACCGTGGAACCTATGCAAATTCACGACGCCATCGTTGAAGAGGTGCATCGCGTTCGGGACGTTATCGCGGCGGAATGTGGCGATGATCTTCGCCAGATCGCCCAGCACGCGCAGCGCCGTTGCGCGGATTTGAGAATGAAATCTCCATCGGTTTCATTCACCAAAGACAGCGCGTTTCGCGAGGCCCTGCGTATCGAGGAAGAGCGCCCGCTTCTGCTGCGCGAAGAACGACCGATGGAAAACAAATAAACCACAGCTTTTACCAACTCACCGCACATGAATCTGAAACTCAAAGTCTGGCGTCAGAAAGACAGCAAAAGCACGGGGCAGCTCGCCACCATCGAGGCACACGACATCCCCGCCGAGGCGTCCTTTTTGGAGATGCTGGACATCGTGAATGACCAGCTCACCAAGCGCGGCGAAGAGCCGATTGCTTTCGATCACGACTGCCGCGAGGGCATCTGCGGCACTTGCTCGCTCTCCATCAATGGCATCCCGCACGGCCCGAGCGAGACGACGACTTGCCAGCTCTACATGCGGAAATTCAAGGACGGCGAGACGATCACCGTCGAGCCCTTCCGCGCGCGGCCATTCCCCGTCATCCGCGACTTGTGCGTGGATCGCTCGGCGTTTGATCGCATCCAGCAAGCAGGCGGCTTCATCACCGCCCGTGCAGGCAGTGCGCAGGATGCGAACGCGCTCCCGATTTCCAAAGTCCACGCCGACGCCTCCATGGAAGCCGCCGCGTGCATCGGCTGCGGAGCCTGCGCTGGAGCCTGCCCCAATGGCAGCGCCATGCTCTTCGTAGGGGCCAAAGTCTCCCACCTCGCCCTACTCCCCCAAGGCCAGCCCGAGCGCAACAAACGCGCCCTCGCCATGGTCGCGCAGATGGACAAAGAAGGCTTCGGCAACTGCTCGAACTATTACGAGTGCGAAGCCGTCTGCCCCGCCGAAATCCCCCTAAGCGTCATCACCCGCCTCAACCGCGAATACGTGATCGCCAGCGCCAAGGACACCGTCGGCGCGCTGTAAAAGCGACGCCCCCGTCGCCCGCAGCCACTACAGGCGGAAGTATCGGGAAGGCATCTGCTAACAATCTGACCCCTCCCTTGCCTGTTACTCAGAAGGGGTTGCCGTCACTTGGATCAGCCTTTTTTCCCGTGCGAAGTTCCAATAGCATCTTTTCGATTCTGGCGGCTTGTTCGGGCGTTGCTGGCGGCCCTTCATAATTGGGTATGCGCTGAAGTGCGGCCATGCTTTGGCGGTGCCTTTCAGAGGCGCGTTCGGTGGCATCTAGGCTCTCCAAGAAAGGCGAAATCTGGGGCCAAATTGCCGAAACGTCGATTTCGATAAGCGCACTCGGTCCCATCGTATCCATTCCCATCCCATCGAAGATAGAGCCGATCATCAAATCGTCGCTCGCTGATGTCTCCTTAAACTCCCCAGAGCCTGTCCAAACTCCCTTGTTCGGAGTGGTAGTGCGTAACTCGATAATGGGATGTGCAGTCTCAAAACAAAAGTCGATGAACAGAAGCGACTCAATGACGTAGTTCCGTCTGCTCTGAAAAAAGCCTTTGCGGACTCTCATCATTTGGAGCGTCTGGGCTGCTGTTTGAAACATCTCATCGTCGTCCGCAGCAAGGCATCGAAATGGAACTTTTGGCGACCGACTGTGCAGAAGAGGACATAACAACGCAGCGATAGCCTTGGATTGATTGTGATCGTTAAATGACATTAGCTTTAGTGGTTCGTTATTAGGATGTGGGCGTCGAATTTTGAATTTTGGGATCAGCTCTTGGATTGTGACTTGATGGCAGCGGCTTCCGAGGACACTTCAGTGCTAGCTGGAACGATTATGACCGTCGGAATCCAAGAATGTTCCTCTCGCTGCTGAACCCAGCCATAGACCTGCGCCCTGTCTGGTTTATCAAGTTGGAACAACATGACGGTATGGCCGAGTGTTTCAGGGTCCGTTAGCGCGGACTCAAATCTGGCCGAGTAGCCGAATTTTCGTTCCACAGC
>JAYVQK010000241.1:0-18851 GCA_043757005.1 Verrucomicrobiaceae bacterium | reverse complement strand
TGTCGGTGTGCTTCAGCAGCTTTTCATTGCCGATCCGGTATTTCATTTCGGCGGCTGGAGCGGTGGTGGTCATGGCAGGATTTTAAGCTAAAGCCGCCGCTTGTCTATTGTCGGCTGCGACGATCCGCGCACACTGCCGATCCACTGCCATGCTCGAACATCGCTCCAAGCCACTACTCCCTCGCCAAGAATTTCTGCTCCGCCTCTCGCGCAGCATCATCACGGGCCTCGCATTGGTGGTGGCCTGTCTTTTCATCGGCATGGCGGGCTACCACGGCTTCGAGAGCCTTTCGTGGGTGGATTCCTTTGCCAATGCCTCGATGATCCTCTCCGGCATGGGGCCGCTGAATCCGCTGATGACGACCGGCGGCAAAGTCTTCGCAGGCTGCTACGCGCTCTTCAGCGGCCTCGCGCTAGTCACCATCGTCGCCACGATCGGCGCGCCGATCTTCCACCGCTTCCTCCATAAATTTCACCTCGAAGACGAGGAGTAGCGCACGGTGAAGACAATGAGAGCCCCCCGCTGCGGTTCCAATAGCGCGTTGACCCCGCCACCCGCGTGCTTTTTACTCCCGCCCATGTCCGAGCCCGCTGAACCAACTACTCCACCGGAAAGCCAAAAACCGCTAGACGCACTCGTCGAAAAAGCTGCGCTCGAAGTGCGCAAACAGCCGGTGAAATCCGTCGTCTGGGCGTTCTTCATCGGCATCCTCCTCGCCGCATTCCCGCTGGGCCGCGTGCTCGGCGGGCTCACCACGCTCGCCTTCGCGCTCCTGCGCCCGGTGCTGCTGCTGCTCGGCGTGGTGAAAGTGAGCGAAGAAATCGAAACACGCCGCAAGTGATGGCACCGCGCGAACGCAAACCGCCGCTCGCCGCCCTCGCCGAGCAACTCCGCCACAGCCCCACATTGGCCGTCGTCTCCGCCGTTGCAGTGGGATTTTTTGTAGGCGTGCTGCTGCGTTGTTTCGAACGGCCCACGCGAGCAAAGTTGAAAGATACAAACTTCGAACTCTGAACTCCGAACGTCTTCCGAGGCGCTTCGTTCGAAGTTCGAAGTTCTAAACCTCCCCAGCCTTGCCCTCCTCAGTCCGCCGCGATAGGCAAGCGGCATGGACTTGCTGCAATCTCTCCAAACCCACTTCGGCCACGACGCTTTCCGCGAGGGCCAAGAAGCCGTCATCCGCGCACTCCTCGCTGGGGAATCCGCCCTCGCGCTCTTCCCCACGGGCGCTGGCAAGTCGCTCTGCTACCAGCTCCCAGCCGTGCTCATGGAGGGCACGGCGCTCGTCATCTCCCCGCTCATCGCGCTGATGAAAGACCAAGTGGACGCCCTCCGCGCGCGCGGCATCGCGGCGGCGCGGCTCGACTCCAGCCTCTCGGCGCAGGAGACGCAGCAGGTCTATGCCGACCTCCGCGCGGGCACGCTCAAGCTCCTCTACGTGGCCCCCGAGCGGCTCTCCGGCGAGACCTTCATCGAGCGCATCCGGCGGGTAAAAATCTCGATGCTCGCCATTGATGAAGCGCACTGCATTTCCGAATGGGGCCACAATTTCCGCCCCGAATACCTCCGCCTCGCACGAGTCGCCGAAGAGCTGGCGCTGCGGCCCGTGCTCGCCCTCACCGCCACCGCCACGCCCGATGTCGCGCGCGATATTTGCAAGGCATTTGGCATCGCGAGCGAGCGCCACGTGCAGACCTCCTTCCGCCGGAAAAACCTCCACCTCCGCATCTCCCCCTGCGCCGCGAGCGAGCGCCTCGCCGTGCTCACCAAGCGCCTCGCCAGCGCCAAAGTCCGCCCCGCCGTGGTCTATGTCACTTTTCAAAAAACCGCAGAGGAAGTCGCCGCGCACCTCGCCCGCTCGGGCCTCGCCGCGCAGGCCTATCACGCCGGCATGGACTCGGAGGATCGCAACGCCACGCAAGAGGCCTTCATGCGCGGCGACACCGAGATCATCGTCGCCACCATCGCCTTTGGCATGGGCATTGATAAAGCGGACATCCGCAGCGTCGTGCATTTTAACCTGCCCAAAACGCTGGAGAATTATCAGCAAGAAATCGGGCGCGCAGGCCGCGACGGACAGCCCGCGCTCTGCGAACTCCTCGCCTGCGCCGACGACGCCATCCCGCTGGAAAATTTCACCCTCGGCGACACCCCGATGCCCGAGGCCGTCGAGGCGCTCGTGCGGCGGATGCTGGGCTCCGGCGACACCTTCGACGTGAGCCGCTACGACCTCAGCTACGAGACAGACATCCGCCCACTCGTCGTCGAGACCGTCATCACCTACCTCGAACTCGACGGGCTCCTCCACCCCACCCACGCCTTTTACGACAGCACGCAGATTCAGTTTTTGAAAAGCGAAAGCGCCATCCTCAGCCCGCTCAACGACGACCGCCGCCGCTTCCTCGCCGCTCTTTTTAATGCCGGGCGACGCACCCCAAAATACCTCACCCTCGAAATCGAAGCCGCCGCCCAGCGCCTCGGCGAAACCCGCGAGCGCATCGTGAAAGCCCTCACCTGGCTGGAGGAAACCGGAGCCCTCACGCAAAAGCCCGCCGGCCTCCGCCACGGCTTCCGGCTCTGCGGCGATGCCGCCCAGCGCGACCCCGCCGTCGTCGCCGCGCACCAGGCCACGCTCTTCGCCCACCGCGAGTCCCGCGACTCGCAGCGCCTCGCGCAGATCCTCGATTTTGCCAGCGCCAGCGGCTGCATCACCCGCCGCCTCCTCGCCTACTTCGGAGAACCGCTCGCCGATGAAAACTGCGGCCACTGCCACTACTGCCGCACCGCCGAGCCCGCCGGGAAAGTGACGCTCCCCGCCACCCCCATCCGCCCTTTCACCCCCGCCGACATCGAAGAAATCCAAACCCTCATCCTCGAAGACCACCCCGCCCTGCCCACCCCCCGAGCCCTCACCCGCCTCCTCTGCGGCCTCACCAGCCCCGCCACCACCCGCGCCAAACTCACCAAACGCCCCGAATTCGCCCGCCACGCCACCACCCCCTTCCGCCAAGTCCTCGCGCAAGCCGAAGCGTGCTGGGAAGAGGTGGGGTAAAAGCGCGACATCGCCTCGCCTCGCTCTCTTTCGTTCAGTTTAATCTGTCTTTGGTATCATCCTACCTGAAAAGCGGTGTGGCTCTATCGCTTCCCGCCGCAGTCGAAGGTCGCGCCCGAGTTTGCGGGTGCTCCTGTAGTGAATCGCGACTCGACATGGAAACACTGTGCAGCAAGGAATCACTGGTGTGATTTCGCAGCTCTCTATTCAAGGTTTCAAGAGTTTCGGCCCGCGTGTTTCCACGCGGCTTTCGGCGTTGAATTTTATCGTTGGTGCTAATGCGAGCGGGAAGTCGAACTTACTCGCAGCGTTGCGTTTTATCCAGACGGCTATCGGAACAAATGTGGAGCAGGCGCTTGGGGAGATCGGAGGAAAAACGGAGGTATGGCACAAGGTGCAGCAGGTTAAAAAGGACGCAAAAAAACATCTGGAACTCTCATTCAGTTGCAACTCCTTGGGCACTTACAAAGGAGCGGATGAGAAAAGCCATGAGGTAATTTCTGCAACCTACAGTCTAAAGGTGGAGCTTCCGTCTATAAACGAACGGTGTGCGATTGTGGGTGAACACCTGATTGCTGCGATAAAAACCGACGGGATGCCGACGACGCAGTTCTCATTTCATCGGACTCGCAAGCTACTCAAGATAACCGACCCATTTGATCCGCGTTTTGCCATAGAGACAAAGATCGATATTCCCGAGCAAGAGTCCACTCGCCCGGTCGCGGGCGGAGGGCTCTACGCTGTGCCTGTGCTGTTGTTTCGGGAGTATGTGAAATCGTGGGCTTTCTTTGACTTCGATGCCACAGTGGGGCGGGAACCGTCTCGCGAAGCAGATGTTCCACGACTGGGCCGAAAGGGGGAGAACCTCGCGACAGTTCTTCACGAGATGGAAAGTCATGGCGATGGTTCCGAGTTGCGCGAGATCATTGATAGCTTGCGCGGTGTCGTTCCGGGATTCGACAAGTTGACGACGGTATCTTTGCCTTTTGAAGCCAAGCGCGGCTTTCAAATCCGCGAGGAAAATCTGAAGTCGCCGATGAATCCGCTGTCTGCGTCGGACGGGACAGTGCGGCTGCTTTTGCTCTTGGTTGCGGCACATTGGAGCGCGAAAAAAGCACGGCTTGTCTGCATCGAGGAGCCAGAGAACGGCCTGCATCCATTCTTAGCCGAGCAACTCGTCGGCATTTTGCGGCGTGCTTCCGTAGAACGGCAGTTTCTTATCACGACTCACAATCCATTTTTCCTTGATTACCTTACGCCCGAGGAATTGCTCATGTGCGACAAAAAGGACGGCTCCACCGAGATACGCCATGCGGCGGATATTGCGGAAATCAACGGCTTTAAAAAGCACTACAGCCTTGGAGAATTGTGGACGCAAGGAGTCCTAGGGGGAATCCCATGATTCGGATCGGAATTGGGGTCGAAGGACCATCAGACCTTAGCTTTTGGGATAACTTCTTACACCGTCACTTCGTAGGCAGCGGCGTGCTTTTTCAGGTCCGCGCGATGCACGGGCGGACCAAATTGATCAGCGGTGCAGCAAGATTACTTACTGCTTTTTCGGCGGCCCACTGCGCCGCAGTTTTTCTACTTGTGGATAAGGATAAAGATCCCTGCATGGCTTCAGTTTACGAAGAGTTTGAAGAAGATTTCCGAACTCGTCTGACGAGACACACTGGCAATCCTGTGTGTCGGCTTTGCGTGGCAGATCGAGAGCTAGAGTCGTGGTTTTTAGCAGATGAAGAAGCGATGAAGGAAGCGCTGGGACTGGCTGATTACACGTCCACAACTGCTGCTGGAAAAATTACGGGAAAGGGAAAGCTGGAAAGACTCTTGATTGAACACGCATCGCTGGGCGCAGCGTTCAATGAGATTGCGATTGCCAAGAAATTCGGAGCATTGTTTCGGCCTGAGAATGCGGTGAGGAACTCGGTATCTTTCGCTTACTTTTGGGACAAACTGGTGACTGCTATCGCTGAAGCGAAAGGTGCGGCTGGTGAGTAGCCTCTCAGCCGCCCTTTTCCGCGAGCTGAGGCCGGAGTTTTTTCGGGTGCTTTGTTCGGAGGATTCGCGGCTTTATGTGGATGCGCTGGATGCGCTGGAGCGGGCGTCGGCGGATGCTCCGCGTGGCGTGGAGCGCGAGGATGCGGTGGCGATTGTGGAGCAGGTCGTGGAGCAATTTGGCGGCGGGGATGCGCGGGAGCGGTCTCGGGCGGCGCTGGAGGTTTTAGAGACGGCAGGCTGGATCGAAACGGAGCAGGGCAACGACTGGCAGAGGCTCGTTCACTTTCACCCGAATGGACAGGCGATGATGCTGACGCTGCGTCGGCTGGCTTTTCCCGAAGGCGTGAACTTTTCCGACAAGCTCGTGAATGTCTGCACGACGCTGGCAAACTCGGCGGCGCTGGCGGCGGAGCCTTGGGCGCAGGTGGAGAGTTGCGTCGGCCAGTTGCAGGAGGGCATCACGGAGCTGCGGCGGATGCAGAAGGACATCGAACGGCACACGCGGCATCAGCTTTCGGCGGCGACGATGCGGGAGAATTTGGCGGTGCTGTTTGATCAATTTGCCGAGCGCATCGGGCACGCTTGCTACGCGGAGTTGGTGCATTCGCGGTTGCCGCTGCGGCTGGCGGAAGCGCGGCGGGCGGTGAGTGTGCTGGGCGCAAATGCGGACGCACTGGAGAAGATGCAGGGCGAAGTAATGCGGCGGGAACCGGCGGTGTCGGCGGAGAGCGCGATGTCGCGCGTGCGGCTGCGGCTGGATGAGCTGGAGCAACTGCTGGAGAGCGTGGTGCCGGTCGCGGATGCGGTGGACCGGCGGACGGCGGAGTTCACACGGCGCTCGCTGGCGCGGTTCCGGTATTTGCAGGAGACGACGAGTGAAAGCCGGGCGCAGGTGCAGGCGTTTTTTGAGGCCGTAAATCTGCACGGCGCAGGGCGGCGGGTGGCGGAGTTGGACGATGAAGCGGCGGAGTTTCCCGAGCTGAAAATCCACGATGCGCGGTTGTTCGGCGGGCTGGAATCCCTTTACACACCAAGGCTCCAGCGCAGGGCGGGCGAGATTGCGGCGATGGATGACGAGGCCACGGAAGACGAGCGCAAAGACGCGATGCGGCGCGTGCAGGCGGCGCTGCGCGACTCGCTCACGGTGGCGCGGGCGAACCGCTTTGTGGACGAACTGCTGCCGCCACAAACGACGAGCATTTCCTCGGCGGAAATCCCGCTGCACTGCGACGAGGACATCGCCGACCTCATCGCCTGCCTGCTCCACGCTCGCGCGGCGGATGCCCGGTATCGCGTGTTCGTCCCGGCAGCGGCAGACGACGCGGCGGAGTCGGAGTTTGATTCCAAGTTGAACCGTCGCTTCGAGCGGTTCACGCTCTCCCGCAAATGACGACCAACTCTAACAGCCTGCTCGCACGCTTGCCCGACGCCGATCGTGAGCGTCTCGGCGAGGCGCTGCGGCGGCTGGTGGCCAATGGCGCAATCATCGGCACGGAGCCGGGGCAGGCGGAGCTGTATCATTGGGCGCACCTGAATCGCGACTGGACGGAAGAAGTCGCGGCGCTGCTCGACCTGAAACTTTTCTGGGACCACGAACTGCGCCTCGTGCAAGCGGTGCCGCACTTCGGCGCGTTCACGCTGCGCATGAAACTCGACGCGACGCTCGTGCTGCTCACGCTTTGGTATGAGTTCGATACGGCGGTGCGCGACCGAGGCGAGGCTCCGCCGATTCGCATCACCGTCGCCCAGCTCAATGATTCGCTGAAGACGAAGTTCGAGCCGCTGCGTAAGAGCCTGCCGAGCCCGACGCGGCTCGTGGAGATCCTCCGGCTGGCGCAGCGCAAGTCGCTGCTCCATTTCACCGCAGCGGCGCAGGCGGCGGATTCGGGCATCGAGATTTTGCCCACTTTGAAAAGGGTCATCCCTTTCCAAGACCTCGCCGATTGGACGCGCCACGCCGAGCGTCACCTCGCGGCGGTGCTGGAGAAAGACGACGACGCGGAACCCGAGGAGGAGGAGGCACCATGAGCCGCGCCATCCGCCTCACGCGCATCCACGCGCTAAATTGGTATGGCTACCGCGACAGTATTTCGGTCGAGGGAAACTTGCTGCTCGCAGGCGTGACGGGCAGCGGGAAGTCCATCCTCATGGACCTCATCCAGTATGTGCTGGTGGGCGATTTGCGGCTGGTGAAGTTCAACCAATCCGCCACCGGCGACCGCAGCGACCGCACGCTGAAAGGATACTGTCTCGGCGACACGAAGCAGGAGGAACTCGGCGTGACGCAATATATGCGCGACAACGCAATTACCTACGTCGCGATGGAATTTACGTGGCCGAATGGAAAGCGCGTGGAGACGTGGGGACTGCGCATCGAGTTCACCTCGGCGGCGGAGCAGCACGGGCGCGTGTCGCCGTTTTTCATCCCGGCGGCGCTGACACGGGCGGACTTTTTGGATGAAGAAAAGCGTCCGCTCAGTCACGCGGCGTTCAAGGATTTAGCAGCGTCGCACAGCGCGAAGGACGGCGTGACGGGGCGGCTCTACGCGGAGCAGAGCGAATACCTCCGCGACATGTGCCAGCCCTCGCATTTGAACTTTGATCGCGCTGTGTTGAGCAAGCTGCTGCCGAGCGCGATGTCGTTCACTTTCCTGCGCAGCTTCAACGAATTTTGCCGCAACTTCATCCTGCCCGCCGACCGGCTGGACGTGCGCGACGTGACGGACAGCTACAAATCTTTCATCGGCTACGAGCGGCAGCTTGCGGAGCTGAAGGACCAGTTCACGCGACTCAGCACGATCAGTGAGCACTTCAAAAAACACGCGGACTGCAAGCGCGACGCGGTGCTCGCGAAGTATCTCGCGGCGGAGTGTCAGCGCGACCACGCGGCGGCGGCGCTGGGGGCTGGCGAGGAGTTGCTCGGCGGGTTGAGCGCGGCGTGTGCGGAGGAAAATGCGCGGCTCGCAGTGCTGAACGAGCGCATCCCGAAGCTCGGCGGCGAGTTGGATGCGTTGAGGTCAGCCATTCACGCTTTGCCCGGCGGCGATCTGTATCTCGATCTCAAGCGGCGAAACTACGAACTCGTCACGAAAATCGAGCGGCTGAAAACGGTAGGTCGGTCGCTCGACTCCGCGCTGGTGGCGCGAGTGCGCGGCGGGCGCGAGTGGCTGCGCGGTGTTTCCTCGCTTGGGTTGGAGCTGGATTCCAGTGCCGTGGAGCGCGGCGTCGCGGCGATGGAGACGGCGGGAATCGCGGGCTTTCACACGGCCTTCCACGCGCTGCGCGAAGCTGCGCAAAAGCTGGCCGCTGACGTGAGCCGCAAAGGTCGCCCGACGCTCGACAGCTTCGCCGAAGTGCAGAAGCGGAAGAACGAACTGAACTCCGACATCCGTGCGCTAGAACTCGGGCTGCCACCGCAAAATGCGGTGCTCTTAAACACACTCAACAACTCACTGCTCTCACGCGGTGCGGGCCTGCCAGCGCGGCATCTGCGCGAGCTGTGCGAGGTGAACGACGAGAGCTGGCGGCCCGCGATTGAGGTGGCGTTCACGCGCAAGTTTGCCGTCGTCGTGGATGCGCTCGACTACGATGCAGCCGAGCGCATTTACCACGAGCTGCGTGATGCGGCGCGCGGCGAATCGCTGGTGAACCCGACGAAGGCGTTGGCGCAACAGCGGCCTGTGCTGGCGGGGTCGCTGGCGGAAAAGCTGACTACTTCTCATCCCGTCGCCGCAGCCGTGGTCAGCCAGCTTTTCGGCGGGCTGATGTGCGTGGAAAGCCGCGAGCAACTGCGCGAACACGATGCGGCGATCACTCGCGATGGGTTCACGGTGCGCGGCGTTTTTGTGGAGCGTGCGCGGCATTACGACAATCTACCGTTCGTCGGAAAGCGCGGGCTAGCGTTGCAGATTGCGTTTAAGGAAAAGCAGCGCGACGAGGCGGTGGCGGAGGAAGCGCGGCTGCGTCCGCAGGCGGAGGCTATCGAGGAAGTGCAGCGGCAGTGGCGCGAGCTTTTTGACCCGCCAGCCTCGCTGTGGCAGGACATCACCGCCGCCAGCGAGCTTCCGTCGCTGACGCAGCAGCTCGAAAGCAACATCGCGCAACTCGGGCTGATTGACCGTGCGAAGTTCGAGGAACTGGCGCAGCGCGACGCGGAGCTGACGCGGGAGATTCAGACGATGCGTGAGGAAGACCGCCGGTTGCTCGCCAGCCCGAAGCGGCATCAGTTTTCGCAGCAAGAGCGCGTGGTGAAGGAACTCGCTGAAACTGCGGAATCGAAGAAGGCGGCGTTTGACCGCGTGAGCGCTGAGGCGGATGTGTCGCAGTGGCTCCCGCGTTTACGCGAGCTGCGCGATGAAGTGCTTGCGGCGTATCCGGTCAAGGACATCGCGGCTGAGCGTTTCCTCATTCAGTTTCACGCAGCGGATAAAGGCGCGGATGCTGAGTGGGAGCGGGTGAAGGCGGCGCGGCGCGAGTTGGCGCTGACGCATCCGAAGTTCGACGACATGACCATCGAAGCCGCCGACAACGCGGCCTATGACAAGCAGTTCGCGAAGCTGAACGATGCGGACATTCCCGGCTACGCGGAGAAATCCACGGCGGAGCGTCGGACTTGGGAGAAGCTTTTCCGCTCGCAAGTCATCGAGAAACTGCGCTCGGCGCTCTTCGATGTGGAGAACACGCGGCTGCTTTTGAACAACCTGCTCCGGCGGCCCATCGGCAACAATCGCTACCGCATCGTGAAGTGGGACAACCCGGATTTTGCCATCTACCACAAGCTGCTGGAAGCCTCCGCCAACGCGAAGCCGGACGAGCTTTTCTTCGCCAGCGCGGATGAAGATTTGCGGGCCACCATCAACAAGTTTCTGACTTTGCTCGTCGAGCAGCCGGACAGCACGGAGGCCACGCGGTTGCTGGATTACCGGCAATATTATGACTTCGATATGGAGGTGGATGACCTCGACGAACTCGGCAACGTGCTGGCGACGACGAAGGTGGATCGGCAGAGCGGAAAGTTCAGCGGCGGGGAAAACCAGTCGCCATATTTCATCGCGATTTTGGCCAGCTACCTCCGCGCTTACAAACGGCATGACACGCGCAGCAAAGCTCCTTCGCTGGCGCTGGTGCCGATTGATGAAGCGTTCTCAAAACTCAGCGGCGAGCGCATCAAAAATTGCATCGAAGCGCTCGCGCAGCTTGATTTGCAGGGCGTCTTTTCGATGAGCACGGGGAACATCCCGTATGCGTTCGAGCACTGCGATAGCCTCGTGGTTGTGTCGAAAGACGAGCGGCGCGTAGGCAAGAAACCGATCATCCGCAACACGCCCGTGAGTATGCACCGCGACTCGCCGGATGCGCGGCGGATGCTGGGAATCGAATGAAGCTGCGAACTCGAGTGCTGCTGAGACTTGCGGAGATTTATGAGTCGTCTGCCGCTGGCAAATATGGCGAGGGCAACCGCGACATCCAGCCCGACTACGAGGCGCTGCTCGCGGGTGCAGGCTGCGCTGAAGGTGAGCGGCGGGAGCTTGCGGAGGATGAGTTGCGCGCGGCAGCGGCGGCTGGCGTGGTGAGCCTCCAGCCGATTCACAAGCGGGACACGCGGCACTTTTCCAAAGTGCGGCTTTCGCCTGCGAAGGAGCGCGAGTTTTACGAATGGATCGGGCGCGAATCACCGACGGCGAGGCGCGCAAATTGGACGGCGCTTTTTCACGAAGCGGCGGCGTGGAGTGCGCCGGAGCGATGGTGCGTGAGTTGGATGAAGTTTTGCGCGCAGAGGGCGGAAGTGGCGGCGCAGTGGCGAGCGATGGAGCCTTTCCGTGTGGGCCAGATAGTGCGCGGAAGACAGATGCTGAGGTTCACCGCACGGTTGCTAGCGTGGCGTGGCGAGCGGCTCGTGCGCTACGCGAGCTACGACATCACAGGCGACTCGAAGCGGCTGGAACGCTGGCAGGGCTCGCTCGAACTTCTGCTCGGCGAGGCGACGGGCGGCGAGGTGAGCAGCTTTGAGGAGCACGGGCTTTTGCCGATGCCGCGCGCGGCGACGCTTCACGGCCCGCTGCGGCTGTGGACGAATGGCTGTCTCGCGATGGACGCGAGCCAGCTTGCGGATGCGTCCACGATTTCCGCCGAGGACATCGCGTGCGCGTCGCGGCTCGAAACCACGGCGACGCGCTGCCTCATCGTGGAAAATAGAGCGCCGTTCCTCGAAATCGCGCGCCTACAATCCGGCGTATTGCTCGTCTGGAGCAGCTTTCCCAGCGAGGCGACCGTGGTGTTGCTCCAGCGACTGCACGCCGCCAATCCGGCGTTGGAGTTTTTCCACCACGGCGACACGGATGCTGCGGGCTACGACATCCTGCGCGACTTGCGCCAGCAGACCGGCATCGCCATCGCATCGCACAAGATGCACTACACGGCGGACGCGGATTCCGTAGAACTCACAAGCGACGAGCGGGCGCGGTTGACGCGGCTTTTGAAAGACCTGCGAATGACCGCCGAACACGCCGACATCGCGGCGCTGCTGGCGAGCGGGCGGAAGGGGAACTTCGAGCAAGAGCGCCACCGAGAACCGCCGCTGGCGGAGTGGCCGTTTTTTTAAACGAGATCCGCTCGCGCGTCTGCGCGCCATCAACCATCAACCACCCAAAAAAAATGCACATCCACACCGTTGCCGCCTTTGCCCATCAGCCTCTCGCGGGGAATCCCGCCGCTGTCTGTGTGCTTTCTGCACCCGCCGATGAACGATGGATGCAGCGCGTCGCCTGCAAGATGGGTCTTTCCGAGACCGCCTTTCTCCACCCTATCGCTGGTGGCTACGCGTTGCGTTGGTTCACCCCTGTCGTGGAGGTTGCGCTGTGCGGGCACGCTACGCTTGCGAGTGCTTTCACACTTTGGGAAACGGGAGCCCTGCGAGCGGGAGAGGCGGCACATTTCCACACCCAGAGCGGCTCGCTCACCTGCCAGCGCGAGGGTGGATGGATCGAGATGGATTTCCCCGCAAACGTTTGCCAGCCTTGCTCCACGCCGCCCGGCCTCGCCGAGGCGCTGGGCTGCGAGATGCGCGCCGTCGGCACCGATGGCACCGATTACCTCGTCGAGATCGCGGATGAAAAAACGCTACGCACGCTAAAGCCCGACTTCACCGCACTCGCCCGATTGCCCGCGCGTGGCATCATCGCGACGTGCCGCAGCGAGTCGCCAGAGTTCGATTTTGTCTCCCGATTTTTCGCCCCCGCCGTGGGCATCCCGGAAGACCCCGTGACTGGCTCCGCACATTGCACCCTCGGCCCCTATTGGCAGGCGCGGCTCGGCCAAAGCGACTTTGCCGCCTACCAAGCCAGCCCGCGCGGCGGCATCGTAAAACTCAGCGTGCGCGCCCCTCGCATGCTCCTACGCGGGCAGGCGGTGATGATGAGCAGGATCAAATGGACGGAGTGACCCCACCGTCCCGATTTTGTAGTTTCTCCCCGTGCCGCGATTGCATTCACCGAGGCCGAGATTGCGTTCCTTTTCCCCGCACCCATCGCGCGGCGCACACTCATCATCCATAAGCTGCTCAAGTCGCAGTTTGCCCTGCTGCTGATCTCGCTTTTTTTCACCCTCATCACCGGGCGCTTCCGCGCAGGCTCAGATGCTTGGTTCCGCATGGGCGGGTGGTGGGTCATTTTAAACACCCTCAATATGCACCGCATCGGCGCGTCCTTTGCGCTCCAGCGGCTGCGCGTGGTATACCATTGGAATATTGACTCATCATCTCGAATGGCAGATCGCCTTTACCGCCGCCACCGCCCTGCCAATCCTCGCCATGGAAGCCGCCCTCGGCATCGCCTGGCTCGGCGACCTCTATGACCGCTACGACGCGACGTAGCAAATGCCAGCCCCTCGCTTACTGCGCCGCATCCACCGCCGCCGCCGCGCCTGTGCTTAGATTGTAGTAGCTCCCGCTCGCGCTCACTTCGCGTTTCACCGCGCGGACGAGATAGACGTAGTGCTCGCCAGCGACGACCGTTTTATCCCGCCAAGCGCGCACCGTGATCGGCGCGCCCGTGGGCTTTAGCGGCGTCGCCGGGATGCCCGTCATTTGCGTGAATGGACCGCTCTCCGAAGTCGCGCGGAAGACGTGATAGCGCAAAGCGGCGGCGTCTTTTGGCGCGCTCCACTTTAGCAAAATGCTACCGCTCGCCGCCGTGGCAGTGAGCGCCGTCACGGGCGAGACGCTGTGCAGCCGCAGCGTAGGGTCGCCCATCAGCGCGACTTGCACTTGGTTGAAGTAGCCCGCCGGTTCCCAATCGCCCGCGCTGTTGTTTTGCGTGAGGCGCACGTCGCTGCCGAGCGGTTCGCCGAGGGCGAAATGCGGGAGATGGAATTGCGGGCGACCCGCCCACATACAGGCGAGGCCGAGCGAGCCCGGCGTGCCTGCGAGCGGCGCGCGGAGTAGATCATCCGGCGCGCTCCATTCGCCGAAGAAGCTGCCATTGAGCATCGTGAAAACCGCGCGGAAGTCGTGATTGGCAAAGTCGCGGAAGTTCGCGACGCCGCTCACATCCGTGTAGTCCCCGCCGCCGCAGCCGTAGGCGAGCAAATAGCTGGCGGTCGAGAGGTCGCCGTTCCATTCGCCGACTTTTGGCGTGTCCGAGCCGAGCACCCATTGCCCCGCCTTCGTCGCCGCCGAGCCAAAGCACTGCACGCCCGCGCGCCAGCCGCTCGCAGCAAAGGGCTCGTAGAAGTAAGTGCCGGAGGCCGTGTCGAAGTCTTGGTGAACGCCGAAATTATCATCCACCAGCGCCCGTCGCGGCACATTGCGAAAGGCATCCGCATTCGCCCGGAAGGCGTGGTCGCGCGCCAGATACTGCACGAGCAGCGCGCTCTCGCTCACGCCGCTGGGGATCTGCGCGATGTCCGCGAAGTCCACGCGCCCGAGCATCAGCTCCACCTTTCCAGGCACGGTGTCTTGGTCAAATTTCCCATCGCCGGGGATATTGTGGCGGCGAGCCAGCGAGCCCGTGTAGTTCTTCTCCGAGTCCGTCCACACGCCATCCACATCCGCGTAAAAGACATCCGCTGGCCACGCGCCGATGTGGTTTTCCCGCCCGTCCGAACCATCGTGCCCATCCGGCGCGATCACCCCCGAGAAAGGCACGGGCAAATGCCCTACGATGAAAACGGCGCGCGTATTGGCCGGGTCGGCGCTGTAGTCGCTCACGATGATCTGCTTCACCGCCGCCACCTCGGCGATGCGCGCCGCCTTCCCCTCCGCAGACTCATCGTCCGGGGCCACCGCCTGCCGCGCCACATCGTGCCGCAGCACAGCCCATCCATCGCCTACGAGATCCCGCTGGAGCTGCGCCAGGCCCGTTGCGGCGGGCGTCGCCAGCGTGGCATCCACCAGCAAAATCACCCGCCCCCGCTGCGTCACCAGTGGCACATTATACCCCGCCGCCACCGTGCCGAAATGCACCTCCGTCTTATCCCCCACCGTCACCACCCGCCGCACGCGGTATTCATACACCACGCCGACCGCCGCCGTCTTATCGCTAAAAGTCGTCGCCGTTTTCGCGAGCACCGTCTCCGCAGGCCAAGCAGCCTCGCCCTTCACCCGCCGACTCAGCCCCACCGAAATCACCTGAGCCTCCACATTCCACCGCAGCGCGACGTGCGGCCTCGGCGCATAAGTCCTCGCAGTGACCTCCACCGCCGTAGGCCGCGTCGGCACGAGTTGCGCGCGCCCCACCGAGCCACCCAGCAGCAGCCCAAAAAGTATTCGTAGTAAAATCCGTATCATCATCATCGCGCCCGATCCTCCGAACGCCGAGAAGACCACTACGCCAATCCCCCCGCTTTTCAAAAACATAAAGACGCGAAGCGAAATAACACCGCACCTTCATTTGCCGTGTGTCGGGCTTCCCTCTTTACTCTTAGCGATGTTGATTCGCACGATTGCCGCTTTTTTTACCCTCTGGGCGGGCGTGTGCCTGGGGGTGGAGCCGCTGGATATCTCGCGGCAGATCGAGCGCATCCGCGAGGAGCACGATCTCCCGGCGCTCGCGGTGGCTGCGATGGATGAGGGGCAACTCGTGGGCATCGGGGCGACGGGTTTGCGCAGTGTGAAGGGGGATAAACGGGTCGCGCTCGATGACCGATGGATCGTCAGCTCCATCACGAAAAGTATGACGGCGAGTGTGGCGGCGATGCTCGTGGAAGAAGGGCGCATCCGCTGGAAATCCACCATCGCCGAAGTGTTGCCGGATCTCGCTTTTCAAATGGATGCCTCGTGGCGCGACGTGCCGCTGGAGATGCTGCTCGTCCACCGCGCAGGCGCTCCGCACGACCCGCCAGCAGAGCTTTGGCGCGAGGCGCTGGCGCAGCACGGCACGCCGGTGGAGCAGCGCGCGGCGTTTGTCGGCGGGCTGCTCAAGCGCGCGCCTACGCATCGGCCCGGCACGCATTGGGAATACAGCGACAGCGGCTACGCCATCGCCGGCGCGATGATCGAGCGCGCAGCCGGGAAGCCGCTGGAAGAGCTCCTGCGCACGCGCATTTTTGTGCCGCTCGGGCTGGAAAGTGCGGGCTTTGGTGCGCCCGCCACGCCGGGGCAGCTCGACCAGCCGTGGGGCCACCACGGCTATGAATCGCCCTACACGCCAGTGCCGCCGGGGCCGGATGCGGATTACCCGCCAGCGATCACCGCCGCCGCCACGGTGCACATGAGCATCGCCGATCTCGCGCGCTACGCACAGTGGCACGTGGACGGCGCGCGGGGGGATGGGTGGCTACTGAGCGATGAGTCTTTTGAAAAACTGCACACCCCGCCCGATGGCCAGAGTTACGCGATGGGGTGGACGGTGACGAAGCGCCGCTGGGCCAGCGGTGTCGCCCTCATGCACCCCGGGCAAAATACAAACAGCTACGTCGTCGTCTGGCTCGGGCCGAAGGAAAACACCTGCTTCGTCGCCGCGTGCAATGCGGATTGCCAAGAGGCGCAGGATGCTTGCGATGAAGCGATCCGGCTGCTCATCAACGAATTTTAGCCGCTTTCATTTTTACCCAGCGCGGGTGTATCACCCCGCAAGCTCCATGGGACTTACCACTCAGAACTACGACATCCTCACGCGCATCGCCATCGGCAACGGCGCGATCGTCTATCGTGGCATCCAAAAAGACAGCCTCCGCCAAGTCGCCATCAAACTCCTCTCCTCAGACGGCGAACTCGATCACCGCATGGATCTCGCCGCGCTCTTCGCCGACGTGCCAAAGCTGCGCGGCATCGCTGGCACCCACATCTGCCAGCTCCTCGAAGCCATGCACGATGAAGACGGCCCGGTGCTCATCTATGAATTTGCCGACGGCCTGAACGGCTCGGAATTTGCCCAAAAAGAAACGCTCACCCCCGCACAAGTGCTCGACGTGGCGGCGCAGCTCATCAGCGCGCTCCGTTCCGGTGAAAGACAACGCCTCCCGCATGGTGACCTGAAGCCCTCAAACCTCGTCTTTGTGAAGCTCGCCAATGATCGCCCTTTTACACTCGTGCTCGATTGGGGACTCGCCGCCTACCGCAGCGCGCTGCACGGCGACTCGCTCCCATACCTTGCACCAGAGCGGCTCACAGGCGCACCGCCCTCGCACAGCGCCGATCTTTTTGCGGCGGGCGCAGTGCTCTTTTACCTCTGCACCGGGAAAGTGCTCGCCACCGGCAGCTCCGAGCAAGAGCTGCTCGCCGCGTGGCCCTACGTGAACCCCAACATCCTCGCCGAACTCCGCCCCGATCTCCCCGCAAAACTCGTGCAATGGATCGCCAGCCTCGTGGAGCTGGACCCCGTGCAGCGGATGTCCTCCGCCGTGGAGGCCAACGTGCAGCTCGGCCACTTCAGCCCGCCCGCCCCGCCCATCCCGCCCGAGAGCATCCGCCCACGGCCCGCACCCCGCTCAGGCATCCAGCCGCCCGCCGCATCCGGCATCGCCCCAGCGCCTGTGCCGGCACCCCGCGCATCGGCGGTGGTAAAAGCCCCGCAGCCCGTGCCTCGCGCATCCGCTGTGCAGGCTGCGCCGCGCGCCATCCCCACGCCGCGAGTCGTCCCGCCGCGTAGGAAAAAGACCACGCTCATTGTATCTCTCAGCCTCACACTCGTCGCGCTCCTCGCCGCCCCCGCGTGGTATTTCCACCCCCAGCGCGGGCCCATCGAGATCACCCTAGAGCCGGAGAAAACCGTCGTAGAAACCTACCTCGCCATCGAGAGCTTTGACTATAAACCCGCCACTCCCCTCGAAGCCCTCGCAGGCGGCAGTGGCTGGGCTGGGCCGTGGCACGGTAGCGACGCCACTGTGGATGGAAAAAGATACGGCTACCCCGGCCATTCCGGCACCGGCGGCAACCTACTCATGCCCGCCAACACAGCGAAGGAAGGCAACTGGTCGCGCGTCGTCGGCCCCATCGCGCGCTGCAAAATTGATCCCGCGAAAGGTGGCCACATCTACTTCGGCGCGCTCCTCGATTGCAGCGCGATGGGCAAGAACGCCGAGCTACTCATCAACCCCCTCGATGCAGAAAATAAGATCAACCACTTCCTCATCGTCTGCACGGAAGTGAACGGCAAAATCCGCATCAACCTCAGCACCAATAACCACGACGCCAAAGAGCTCGACCCCAAGCAACCCATCTTCCTGCTCATGCGTTTCGATTTCGCAAAACCCACACCACCCACCTACGAAATCAAAGCCACGCTCTACGTGAATCAAAGCCTCAGCCAGTCCACACTCGACGCAAAAGTCGCGCTCCCTCCCGGCATCAAGAAAGACGCGCGCCTGCCAGAGAAGCTCGGCCTTTCCATACAAAAACGGCCTGCCCCCGGAGAGTTTCGGCTCGATGAAATCCGCTACGGCTACCACCACGCCGAGATGCTCTTCAAGCCGCCCACTCCCGCCGTGAAAGCGAAAGACGACGGCGACGGCGACAATGATCGCCCCGGCAGTGGCTAAAGCAGTCCACTACTTCAAGGGATTCCAAAAAAACTCGCACCAAACTTTTTTAGCCACTGATAAACACTGATGAAACACTGATGAGTGCCTGCATTATCAGTGTTCAATCAGTGTTTATCAGTGGCTAAAAACAAAAGCGTGCTTTTCAAAACAAGGTGCCGTGAAGAGAAAGCGCGGACGCCTCCCAAAGAACGCATCCACTGAACTCCTTCGCGCACCCCCTCTCGCACGTCTTGCCGACTAAAGGGCACTCCCGAAAACTGACACTTTGGGACTTGGGAGCGGTGCATCTGGAGTGCGGGGGCATGACCCCGCTCTGGAGGGGCCTTCGGGTGGGCACACTGTCGGAATGGCGAGCGACTTCCCCAGCCGCTCGTTCCTCGCCCTCCAGAGCGGGGTCATGCCCCCGCACTCCAGATTGCGTCACCCCGAGTTTCCGGGAGTGCCCTGAATAGACTGCGAGGGGCGCGAAGGGCGCGAAGAGGTATAAGGGGATCTCCCGAAAAGAAGCCGCTGATCTTCGCGGCCTTCGTAGTCACCTCCCTCAATGCCGTGCTGCACCTACGACGAGTTCATGTGCAAAAAGAGAAAGCCGCTCTTCTTGCGAAGAGCGGCTTCTTTGAGAGACTGAACTTAGACTAGTGGAATACTAGAAGTGGGGGCCCCAGTAGGTGATGGCTTCCTGCGAGCCTACGCCGCCAAGCACGTCATCAAGATTGTTGTGGGTGTCGGTATCAATGGTTGGTGCCGTATCAATCACGTTGATCACGATCGTGTTGCCGATCTCGTCGAGCACGATACCAGTGGTGGAGAGCTGGG